>JBIIQU010000166.1:0-3679 GCA_044341905.1 Vulcanococcus sp.
TCCTTGGCGGTGGCGGCGCTGGCGGGTTGACGACCGAGCAGCTTGTTGACGAAATCGCGCAGGGTCATCGCTTCAGAAGATCTTGGTTTGCATCAGGCGGCCCAGCTTGGCCCGCAATCCCTTGCGCGCCTTGGCGGGATCAATCAAGGGAACCTCTTCTCCGCAGATCCGCCGGGCCACGTTGCTGTAGGCCTGAGCCGCCGGGGAGTTGCTGCCATGGAGGGTGAGGGGTTCACCGCGGTTGGTGCTCACGATCACCTGCTCGTCTTCCAGCACCAGGCCCAGCAACGGCAGGGCGAGGATGTCCGTCACGTCGTCGACGGCGAGCATCTCCTGGTTGGCCATCATCTTGGGCCGCACCCGGTTCAGCACAAGCTGGATCGGCTTGACGCCATGGGTGTTGAGCAGGCCGATCACCCGGTCGGCGTCCCGCACTGCGGACACCTCAGGGGTGGTGATCACGATGGCCTCCTTGGCGGCGGCAACGGCGTTCTTGAAGCCGTCTTCGATCCCTGCGGGGCAGTCGATCAGCACGATGTCGAAGCTCTCGCCGAGCAGGGCGGCGATCTTCTGCATGTCGTCGGGTTTGAGCCACTCCAGCATGCGCGGGTTGCCCGCTGGCAACAGTGCCAGGTTGGGTTCCTGCTTGTGCTTCACCAGGGCCTGCTCCAGCCGGCAATTGCCCGTGAGCACCTCCTGGGCCGTGTAGACGATCCGGTTCTCCAGGCCCAGGAGCAGGTCGAGATTGCGTAGGCCGAAGTCCGCATCCAACACGGCGGTGCGCATGCCCTGCTTGGCCAGGGCAATACCCAGGTTGGCGGTGAGGGTGGTTTTGCCCACGCCGCCCTTGCCGGAGCAGATCAGGATGTAGCGGGTCACGGCGCTGTCTGACATCGGGGCAGGTTAAGGCCAATCCATCGGATTGCTGCGTGTCCGCCGCACTGGGCGGCATGCCTGCGCCCGACTAAAAAAGGCAAGCCCCTGCTGGCCCGTGATGACCACCATTCCCGCCACGAGCCAGCGCCTGCTGGTGATGCCGGATGACGGCGCCAAGGCGGTAGTGGAGCTGATCGATCAGGCCCGGGAGCAACTGTTGCTCAAGCAGTTCAAGCTCCAGAGCGAGCTGGTGGAGCAGGCTCTGCGCAGGGCTGCCGAGCGTGGGGTGCGGGTGCGGGTGATGCTCAACCCCCACACCTCCGGCGGCGATCGCTGGAATGACGAGGCCTTCGCCCTGCTGCAGGAGTGGGGCATTGCGGTGGCCTGGACCAGTGAGGCTTTCCCGGTGACCCACGAGAAATCGATGGTGGTGGATCACGCGGCGGCCCTGATCGCCACCTTCAACTTTTCCGACAAGTACTTCACCCAGACCCGCGACTACGGCGTGGTGACCCATGACCCCGATGTGGTGAGCCAGGTGATCGCCGGCTTTGAGGCCGACTGGTCGCGGCAATTGTTTGAACCGCGGCTGGATGTGGGCCTGGTGTGGAGCAGTGCCCACAGCCGCGGACAGATGGCCCGGATCATCGATACAGCCAGTTCCACCCTGTGGATCCAGCACCCCAAGTTCGTGGACGCGGTGATCCTGGAGCGGATTGTGGCCGCCCGCCACCGCGGTGTGAAGGTGCGGGTGCTCTGCGGTGGCAAGCACGGCATCAGCGATTGGGACATTTACGACACCTTCAGCTCTCTGCGCTTGATGGAGCGTTCGGGGGTGAAAGTGCGGCGGCAGAAGCACCTCAAGCTGCATGCCAAGTTGCTGCTGGTGGATGGCATCGCTGCCATGACCGGCTCGATGAATATCGATCGCAGTGCCTTTGATCTGCGTCGCGAACTCGGCATCGAGGTGGACGCGGCCCAGGTGGTGATGCGGCTGAAGCAGGTGTTCAAGGCCGATTGGGCCGAGGCCCACCCCTACAGCGCCCCCGATCCGCTCGATCCCGCCTTCCACGAGGCAGGTGAACTGCCGGCCGACCCCCACTTCGTGCACGAGTGATGGCGGAGATCCCGGGCCGCCGTGCCCTCTTTTTCGGGATGCTGCAGGTGGCGCTGTCCTCCTTCGGCGGTGGCCTCTCGGCCTGGAGTCAGCGGATCGTGGTGGAGCAGCGCCGCTGGATGACGAACGAGGAGTTCATCACCGGGCTCACCGTGGCTCGGCTGTTCCCAGGGCCCAATCAGATCAACATGGCGGTGTACATCGGGGCCCGTTTTCATGGCCTGGCCGGAGCGCTGCTCGCCCTGGCCGGGATGCTCCTGCTGCCCTTCAGCCTGCTCTTACTGCTAGGCCTCGGCTACTTCTATCTCCACATGACTGTGGCAGTGGATCGGGTGCTGGCGGGGGTCGTGGCTGCCGCCGCCGGTATGGCCCTGTCCATGGGTTTCAAGATCCTCGATGAATACTGGCGTGATGCCGTGGCCCTCGGCTTTGCCCTGGCGGTGTTCCTGGCTTTGGCCGTGTTTCACCTCCGCCTCATTCCCGTGGTGCTGGTTGCGGGGCCCCTGGCCATGGCCTGGTACTGGCCCCGGGGTGCTGCCGTCGCTGAGCCATGAGCGGCATCTGCCATCCCGCTCACCTCAGTGATCTGGGCAACCTGGTGGCCGTGATCGGGGATTTCCTCAGCCTGTCGTTGTTTTCGCTGGGGGGTGGCAACACCCTGCTGGCGGAATACCACCACCTCAGCGTCGACAAATACTGCTGGCTCACCAACAGCCAGTTCGCGGATCTCTATGCCCTGGCCGAGGCGGCCCCTGGCCCCAGCTCCATGATCGTGGGCCTGCTGGGTATGGGCGCGGCCTGGCGTGAAGGCCCCAGCTGGGCACTGCTGAGTGGCGTGGCCGCGGAGCTGGCGATCCTGCTCCCCTCCACTCTGGTGATGGTGCTGGCCGCCCTGAGCTGGAATCGCTTCCAGCATTCCCCTTGGCGTATCGCCTTTGAGCGCGGTATGGGGCCCATCACCCTCGGGATTCTGTTTGCTGTGGGGCTCAAGATTCTGGAAACCGCCGATCGCGGCCCCGCGGCCTATGGGGTGTCGGTTTTGGTGTGCGTGTTGATGCTGCGCACCAAGATCTCGCCCCTGTGGTTCATGGCGGTGGCCGGTGTGCTCGGCGGTGTGGGCTGGATCAACCGCTGATCCGGGCGCTCACGCCTGCGGCCAATGGGGTTCGGCTGGGCGAATGGCGATGGCACCCTCCACTAGCACGGCCTCCTCGCAGAACCCAGCCGGGGGCAGATCCTCGGGGCCCCGAGCCACCGCGGCCGCGATCCGCAGCTGCAGTGGCCGTAGCTGCAGGGCCACAATCCGAGCCTCCGTGTTGCCCGCGCAGCCGGCATGGGCAATGCCCCTCAGCCGGCCCCACACACGCACATCCCCGCCGGCACTGATGCGGGCGCCCGGGTTCACATCCCCGAGCAGCAGCACCGATCCCTGCACCTGCAGGTGATCGCCAGAGCGCAGGGTGCCCCGGTGGATGGTGAGCGCCGCAGCGGCGGCCGGATCGGCTTCTTCCGCCGCAGGTACCAGGGCCGCGGGCCTGAACACAGTGCTCAATCCCAGGGCGGCGGCCGCCACCAGGCTGCTGGCTTCCGCACTTTCGAGCTGGTGCAGCTCTAGGTGGGCGCTGCGCAACAGGGCCTGAATGGCCTGCAGGTCGGGCACGGTGAGGGGTCGATCGGCGCCGTGCA
>JBIIQU010000167.1:0-3673 GCA_044341905.1 Vulcanococcus sp.
CGCAGGGCGTCCACACGGGAGTTCTGCGTGATTGGCGCGTACTTCAGGAGAGGAAGGGCCACTCGAACTTCGGCATCCGTCGTGGCTGATCGTAGAAGTGAAGCCAGGCCTGGGCTGATCGCCCTCAGTGAGGGCTCACAGTCCGTAACGTTCCCCACGGGCTCGCATCACCAGCCCAGCAGGGAGAGGGGCTGCCCTGGCGCCTGGCTGCTGCGTTGGCGTGTCCCGGCGCCGTCCGTGGCGGTGGTGTCGTCATCGCAGCGGGTCTCGATGCAGAAGGAGGCGGTGTTGGACAGCCCCTCCACCGTGCTGCTGCGCAGGCGCACGTTGGGTCCGGCGAAGGAGAACCGTTCCCAGGAGCTCATGGTCTCGTAGTCGGTGGTGAGCAGCAGGCCGTCGTGGTCATCCATGCGGAAGTGCCCCGCCACCGGGGCGGTTTCGGCGTAGCCCCGGTCGCGTAGCAGCAGCCCCTCGCGGCCCCGTTCATCGGTGGGGATAAGGCCAAACACGCTCTCGCCCTCGTGGGCTTCACCGGCCTTGTCCCAGGCCATCGAGCCGCTCCAGCGCACCCGGCAGCCGCCCACCAGGCCCTGGGGATCCTGCTGGTGCAGGGCGGCGATGGCCTGGAGGCGCTCGTCGTTCAGCCCTAGCTCTTCCACCACGATCAGCGAGCCGCCGGCCTCGGCGCGGCGGTGCAGCAGGTGGTGGCTGCTGCGCTGGGAGCGCCAGCGGCCGCAGCTCAGCCGGAAAAAGCTGATGGCGTCGGCGATGGGGAGGCTCACGGACCCGCGGCAGTTGCAGCGATGATCGCAAGTCAACGCCGTTTGCGGAGCACCGTGCTGCCTGGAGCTCTGGCGGCCCTGGCCGCTGCCCTCTGCTGGACCCTGTCCAGCAGTGTCTGGCGTCGACTGCCCACCTCCCTCTCCGCCGGCCAGCTCAACCTGCTGAAGAACTGGTTGGCGCTGGCTCTGCAGGCCCCCTTGCTGCTGCTCGTGCCCTGGACGACCGGATCCGGAACGCGCACCACCCTGGGGCTGCTCATCCTCAGCGGTGTGCTCGGCATTGCCCTGGGGGACAGCCTCTATTTCGCCGCCCTGCGGCGTCTGGGAACCCGTCGCACGCTCACCCTCGATGCCGGTGGTCCGGCGGTGACCGCCGTGGCCGGTGCCCTGTGGCTGGCCGAGTGGCCCACGCCCTCCCAGTGGCTTGGGGTGGGTCTGATCACGGCGGCGGTGCTGTTGGTGGCAGGGCAGAAACCCTCCCTGCAGGCCCCTCTGGCCGCCGGGGGTGGCCATCAGGCCACGGGGGTGGCGCTGGCCCTGGGGGCCCTGTGCTGCGGCAGTGGCGGAGCCCTGCTGGCCCGCGCGGCCCTGCGGAGCGACGGCCTCGATCCGCTCCAGTCCGCCAGCGTGCGGCTGGCGGCGGCAGCCGTGGTGCTGCTGCCCTTGGTGCGGGGCATGCCCTGGGGCGTTCAGCGGCCCCGCCCGGCCCAGCGGCGTTGGCCCCTGTGGTTGCTGGCCACCTTGCTGGGAACCAGTGCCGGGATTGCCCTGCAGCAGATGGCCCTGCAGCAGCTCCCCGGGGCCTTAGCGGTGGCCCTGCTGGCCACGGCCCCGGTGATGGCGCTGCCGTTGGCGGGACTGGAAGGGGATCGGCCCGGCTGGGCCGGCGTGGTTGCCGCCCTGCTGGCCCTCGCCGGCGTCAGTTGTGTGGTGGGGCTGTTGGGTCGCTGAGCGCGGCGATGCGGGCGTCGGCTTGGGCCCGTCCCCAGCACACGAGATCGGCCATGTCCAGGGTCAGGGGGGGCTTGTGGAGGCCTGCGCCGATCGCCTCCAGCTGCAGGGCTGCCTTCGCCAGCTGCTCCACCAGCACCGGAATGAAGCTGGGATCCACGGCCAGGTTGGGCTGCTGCAGGGCCCAGGCCTGCAGGCCCTGCTGGTTCGGCAGGGGCGCTTCGGGGCTGGCGGCCGCCTGCTGCAGGCAGCGCAGGCTATGGGCCAGAAGCCGCAGGTGATGCCGTTCGAGGGCGGGCAGCAGGCTGCTCTCCAGCTCCTGCAGATCGGCCTCACTCAGCACGGGATCAGGCGGAAGCCACAGGAGTGCCCCCCCTCAAGCAGCCAGTGCACCCGTTCCACCTGGCAGTCGGGGAAGGTGTGTCGAATCAGCTGGAGTTCCTGGTCGCAGACGCAGGGGAATTGCTCGGCGATCTTCATGACCGAGCAGTGGTACTCACTGATGATCCAGCCGGCGCTGTCCGGGTCTGGGCGACATTCGGCCACATAGCCCTCGCGGCGGCGCAATTCCACGAGCTGCTCGAGGCGCTGTTGCAGGCCCCCTTGGCCGATCTGGCGGCGGTAGTCGGCGGCTTTGTCGGCAGCCTGCTGCTGAAGCAGCTGATCCACCAGCTCAGAGGGCAGGCTGCTGGCCATGGAGGTGAGCAGGCCCAGGGCGAAGTGCTCGCTGCCATCAGGGAATTGGGAGCGCCCTTTGCTGGTGAGATGCCAGCGATTGCTTGGCCTGCCAGGCCCCTCGGCTGCAGGGCAGGCCTCCACTAAGCCGTCGTCCTGCAGGGAGCGCAGATGGCGGCGCATCACTTGTACAGACACCTCCAGTTGATCAGCCAACTGCCCAGCCGTGACTTCGCCCTGGCGGAGCATCAGGGTGAGCGCGGCTTCGCGGGTGGGTGCCTGGATGGAGGCGCTCATGGCGACGTCCGTACCCCTACACCATGCCATGTCAAAACCGCCACTGGGGTTCAGGCGGCCGTCCCGTGGGGATTCAGGCACGGGTCTGCGCCTGCGGGCGGCCTGGGCCAGTCACGCGCCACAATGGCTCCTCATCACCCCAGGCCCGCGGCCGGGTGCCCTATGGTCGACTTACGAAACCATGAGGTTTCGTTAATGGTCGATTTGCTTGGGTGTCGCCTCCTGGCGGAGGCGGCCCTGCCGTTCCCTTCACCTCGTACCTGCGCTCATGTCTGACGCCCCCAGCCCATCAGCCAGCGACAGCCTTGAGGTGATCCGCAAGTTCGCTGAGACCTATGCCCAGCGCACAGGGACCTACTTCTGCAGTGATCCCGGGGTCACGGCTGTGGTGCTCGAGGGCCTGGCTCGCCACAAGGATGAGTTGGGTGGGGCCCTGTGCCCCTGCCGCCACTACGAGGACAAGGAAGCTGAGGTGTCCCAGGCTTTTTGGAATTGCCCCTGTGTGCCGATGCGTGAGCGCAAGGAATGTCATTGCATGCTGTTCCTCACCGAAGAGAACCCTTTCCGCGGTGAGAAGCAGACCATCACGCTTGAAGAAGTTAAGGCCCTTACTGCCGGCTGACGGCGAATCCGATGAGCACTGCACAGGCCGTTGGTGATTTGGTGAGTCAGCCGTACAAGTACGGTTTTGTCACCGATATCGAAACCGAAAAGATCGCCAAGGGCCTCAGTGAGGACGTGGTGCGTCTGATCTCCAGCAAGAAGCAGGAGCCGGCATTCCTTTTGGAGTTCCGTCTGCGTGCCTATCGCCAGTGGCTGCAGATGCAGGAGCCCGACTGGGCAACCCTGGGCTACCCGCCGATTGATTATCAGGACATCATCTATTACGCAGCTCCCAAGCAGCAGGATAAAAAAGCCAGCCTCGACGAGGTGGATCCCAAGTTGCTCGAGACCTTCGACAAGCTTGG
>JBIIQU010000168.1:0-3647 GCA_044341905.1 Vulcanococcus sp.
AGAAGGGGCGGGCTTGCTCCACGCCATCGGCCAGCAGGGTGAGCGAGGGCCCGATCAGCTCACAGAGTTGCTGCTGCCAGGGGGCGGGAGCGGCGGGCCAGCCCTGGGCGGCCCACAGCGGTTGTAGCTCCGTGAGCAGGTGCTCGGGGCCGCGCTCGTGCAGCACCTGGCTGTTGAGCCAGTTGAGCTTGTCCCAATCGAAACGGGCACCGGCCTTGTTCACCCGGCCGAACTCGAACACCGTTGCGGCTTGCTCCAGGGTGAAGCGCTCGCCCATGCCCTCCGGCGGCGACCAGCCCAGCAGTGTCATGTAGTTGGCCAGGGCCTCAGCGGTGTAGCCCTGGGCGCGGAAATCACTCACGGAGGTGACGCCATCGCGCTTGGAGAGCTTCTTGCCTTCCTGGTTGAGGATCAACGGGGTGTGGGCAAAGATCGGAGCGGGGGCACCCAGGGCCTCGTAGAGCAACAGCTGCTTGGCGGTGTTGGCGATGTGGTCTTCGCCGCGGATCACGTGGCTGATGGCCATGGCCGCGTCATCCACCACCACCACCAGGTTGTAGAGCGGGTCGCCGATCTGATCGGCGGGGGCCCGACGGGCGATCACCATGTCGCCGCCCAGGTCGGCGCCCGCCCAGCGCATCTCGCCGCGCACCAGATCGGTCCAGGTGATGGTGGCGCTGTCGTCGATGCGGAAGCGCACGGTGGCCTCACGCCCTTCGGCGATGAAGGCCTGCTGTTGCTCGGGGCTGAGGTCGCGGTGGCGGTTGTCGTAGCGGGGGGCTTTGTTGTCGGCGGCCTGCCGCTCGCGCATCTCCGTGAGCTCGGCCTCGGTGGCGTAGCAGCGGTAGGCCTTGCCGGAATCCAGGAGTTGCTGGATAGCGGCGCGGTGCTCAGCGATGCGCGCGCTCTGGATCACTGGGCTGCCATCCCACTGCAGCCCCAGCCACTGGAGCCCTTCCAGGATGTTGTCAGTGAAGGCCTGTTTGCTGCGTTCCTTATCGGTGTCCTCGATGCGCAACAGGAACTGGCCGCCGTGGCGCCTGGCGAACAGCCAGTTGAACACCGCCGTGCGGGCCGTGCCTATGTGGAGGGTGCCAGTGGGGCTGGGGGCGAGACGCACACGCACCTGACCAGCCTGAGTCACCGGGCTTGCTCCTTGAGGTTTGAGAACGGGACTGACGGGGCTCGAACCCGCAACTTCCGCCGTGACAGGGCGGTGCTCTAACCGATTGAACTACAGTCCCACGAAGTGCTAAGGGCACCTCCAGACTGGCTTTGGGGCCGCGTCTGTGTCGCGTCGGCGACCTCAAAAGTATCCGCTGTCGCCCTGCCCTCCGTCAACACGTTTCCCGAAGGTGCTGGATGGGAGCGTTGTCGAGCTGCAGCCAATAAAAAAGCCCGCCGGTAGGCGGGCTTGGAGGATTGGGCTGGCCAGAGCCAGACTGTTGAGAGGCTTCAGGGACGGAAGCCGGCGGGCTCGATCAGACGAACTTGGTTGCCACGGGCCGTGAACTCACGACCTTGGTCGCTCTGAACCACCACGCGGCCACCAGATTTGACGCGGATCACCCGGGCACGAACCCAGCCGAGGGCTGCGGATTCGAGAACCTTGACCACATCACCGGGCTGTAGATCCAACTCCATGTCCGGAACCAAGAGACTGCAGGGAAGGGACATCGAACGCGCCGTGGAGGACTTGAACCCCCGACATCAGGTTTTGGAGACCTGCGTTCTACCAACTGAACTAACGGCGCAGGGCCGATGTCCCCTCTGCCGAGATCATCAGGCGAATACCTGAATCATTCGGACAGGCCGTTGCGACGAACGTAACGGCCTGATTTGGAATGAGGCTGGAGGCCTCAGCGATCGAAGCGCTGCTTGACGCGAGTGGCTTTGCCCACCCGGTCGCGCAGATAGAAGAGCTTCGCTCGACGCACCTTACCGCGGCGTTCCACTTTCACGGAAGCCACTTGGGGGCTGTGCAGCATGAAGACACGCTCCACGCCGATGCCCTGGAAGATACGACGCACGGTGATGGTCTCGTTGAGACCGCCGTGGCGCTTGGCGATCACCACGCCCTCGTAGGGCTGAATGCGTTCCTTGTTGCCCTCGCTGATGCGCACGCCCACCCGGACGGTGTCGCCCACGTAGATCTCCGGCAGCTCGCTCTTGAGCTGCTCGGCCTCAAAGGCGCGCATCAGCTCATGGGCGCTCAGCTTGCCGGTGGTGGCCTTGGTGGCTGCCGGCTTGGGGGCGTCCTCCACGGCAACGGCGGTGGCCGTGTCCGCCTGTGCCTCGGCTGCGGTTTCGTTGATGTCTTCGTTCATGTCCTTGGATTCCGCTGCCATCCCAGCTCCGAAAAACGCCTGGCCAAACAGCGAGTGTACCGGCTCAGGGTGCCGGCGCTTTCTGGCCCTCCTTTCGCCCCCAGCGCTGGCTCAGCATCAGGGCGCCGCTGCCCAGCATCCACAGCAGTCCCAGGCCGTTGAGCAGCACATAAAGAGGTTCGGCCACCGGCCCCAGCCATTCCCCCTCGTGCAGCACCATCAGCCAGTGCACCTGGTCGCGTCCGAGGCCGCCCCAGTCCTTCGCCAGCCGGTAGCCCATCCCCGACAGCACCGTGAGCAGTAGGGGGGTGAGCACCAGCGGGGCCAAGGCGGCGTGGGCCTTGCGGATCTGGGCCAGGTTCAGCGCCATGCCGGCGGAGGCAGAGCCAGGGTCCAAGGTTCTAACTTGATTTCAAGGCCTTGCGTGCACTCCGATGAACCTCTTCGCCGATCTGCTGGCGGCCTCCACCAAAGCCGCTGCCCAGGCCTCGGCGCCGGTGGCCACCCAGACAGGGCCGCGGATCCAGAAGAGTCGGCGGGGCGTGGAGATCAAATCCGCCCGGGAAATCGACACCATGCGACGGGCCAGCCGCATCGTGGCCACGGTGCTGCGCGAAATCCTGGAGATGGCGGCCCCCGGCATGACCACCGGCGACCTGGATCGCCACGCCGAGAAGCGCATTCGCGAGATGGGTGCCACCCCCAGCTTCAAGGGCTATCACGGTTTTCCCGCCAGCATCTGTGCCTCGATCAACAACGAGGTGGTGCACGGCATCCCCAGCAACAAGCGCGTGATCAAGGCCGGCGACCTGGTGAAAATCGACACCGGGGCCTATTTCGATGGCTACCACGGCGATAGCTGCGTGAGCCTTTGCGTGGGTGAGGGGGCTAGCCAGGAAGCCGAGACCCTCTGCCGGGTGGCCCAGGAGTCGTTGATGCAGGGCCTGGCCAAGATCAAGGCCGGCAACACCCTGCTGGATATCGCCGGCGCCGTGCAGGATCACGTCGAAGCCCATGGCTTCGCCGTGGTGGAGGACTACACGGGCCATGGCGTGGGCCGCAACCTGCACGAGGAGCCCTCAGTGTTCAACTACCGCACCCGTGAGCTGCCCAACATGAAGCTCCGGCCGGGGATGACCCTGGCGGTGGAGCCGATCCTCAACGCCGGCAGCAAGGCCTGCCGCACCCTGAAGGACCGCTGGACCGTGGTGACCGTGGATGGCAGCTGGTCGGCCCAGTGGGAGCACACCATTGCCGTCACCAGTGACGGCTGCGAGATCCTCACCGACCGCAACTTTTAACGGGTCGCGCCGTAAGCCT
>JBIIQU010000169.1:0-3627 GCA_044341905.1 Vulcanococcus sp.
CAGATAGGCGGTGGGGAACAGGAGCAGACCCGACCACCCAACAAAAACGAAGCGGTCGCGCTTGAGCCAGTCATCGAGGACGTCGAACCATCCCCGCTGCGGCGCGCGCCCTACAGCGATCGTCATGGGTGGGAAATGAGCGGTGCGGGAAACCCGCGAGCTGTGGGTTACCGGGCGATGGTAACAACGTTCACCCGCACTGCGAGGCGGGTTTCGACGGGCTGACACGGCCCGTCACCATTGCGTTTTGGGTATTTGTGCTCAGGTCTCTCGCCAGGGCGCTGGTGGCCGCGCGAAGATGGCGGGCCCAACGGTTTACCGCCTTCCATGGCATCGGCATCTCCCGCCAAGGCGGCCAAGAGTTCCCCGGGTTCGGGCGCCAGTGCGCTGGTGTTGGAGCAGCCGGTGCTGGGCTCCCGCCGGCTCTCCAACGTGCTGGTGGCTGCCGTGGTGAGCACCGGTGGCCTGGGCTTCCTGCTCACCAGCGCCTCCAGCTATCTGGGCCGTGATCTGCTGCCGATCGGTCACCCCGCGGCTCTGTTGTGGGTGCCCCAGGGCCTGGTGATGGGCCTCTATGGCCTGGCTGCCATGGCCCTGGCCGCCTACCTCTGGACCGTGATTGCCCTGGACGTGGGGGCCGGCGCCAATCGCTTCGACAAGCAGGCCGGTCAGCTCACGGTGACCCGCCGCGGTTTTCGCCAGCTGATCAGCGTGGAAACCTCTCTCAAGGACATCCAGGCCGTGAAGGTGGATGTGCGCGATGGCCTCAATCCCCGTCGGCGCCTGGCCCTGCGGGTGCAGGGTCGCCGCGACCTGCCCCTCACCCGGGTGGGAGAGCCGATGCCCCTTGCGGAACTGGAGCAGGGTGGCGCCGAGCTGGCTCGCTTCCTGGGCGTGCCCCTGGAGGGCGTGTGATGGCATTCGCTCGTCAGTTCCGGCCCCTGCTGCTGGCCTTGGCCCTGTTGCTGAGTCCGATCGGGCCGGTGGCCTGTGCCGCCCAGGGCCCCAGCGCCGATCTGGGCTGCGGCACCAGTGGTGTGCCCTGCCTCAAGGGCCAGGCAGTGGTGGAGCTCACCACCAGCAAGGGGGTTGTGCAGCTGAGCCTCGATGGGGATGCCGCCCCCCTCACCGCCGGTAATTTCGTGGATCTGGTGCGCCGCGGCGCCTACAACGGCACCGTGTTCCACCGGGTTGTGCGCGATCCCATTCCCTTTGTGGTGCAGGGTGGCGACCCCCAGGGAGCCGATCCCAAGGTGCCCGTGGAGCAGCTCGGCACCGGCAGCTTCATCGATCCGGCTACTGGCCAGCCCCGCCTGATTCCGCTGGAGCTGTTCCTCCAGGGTGAGGCCCAGCCGCGCTACGGCGAGATCACCGCTGGCCCTGGCCAACAGAGCAAGTTGAAGCTGCAGCACCAGCGCGGTTCTCTTGCCATGGCCCGCTCGGCGGATCCCAATTCCGCCAGTGCCCAGTTCTACATCGCTCTCAAGGCCCTGCCCGAACTCGATGGGCGCTACGCGGTGTTCGGCCGCGTGACCCAGGGCATGGAGGTGGTGGACAAGATCAACCAGGGAGATCGGCTGGTGAAGGCCACCCTCGTGGAGGGCGGCACCCTGGTGAAGGACTGATTCAGGCGGGTACGCGCTTGTCGAGGCTGGTGACCTTCAGATAGGCGGTGTTCACCCCCGAGGCCCGCTCCAGGGAGATGCGGCCGGTGCGGGCGATCTCGAGGATGCCGTAGCTCTCCAGCACCTGCTCGAGGGCCACGAGCTTGCCGGGGTCGCCCACCACTTCGATGGTGAGGGCCTGGTCGGCCACGTCCACCACCTTGGCGCGGAACACCTGCACCAGATCCAGGATCGCGGCCCGGTTTTCCGGCGGTGCCGACACCTTGAGCAGCATCAGTTCCCGCTCCACGGCGGGAATCTTGGTGAGGTCGATCACGCCAAGCACGTTCACCAGCTTGTTGAGCTGCTTGCTCATTTGCTGGAGGGTGCGGTCGTCGCCCTCCACCACCATGGTGAGGCGCGACACCCCGCGCTTTTCCGCCGGCCCCACCGCCAGGCTCTCAATGTTGAAGCCGCGGCGGGCGAACAGGCCTGAGATGCGGCTCAGGGCTCCCGATTCGTCTTCCACCAGCACCGAGAGGGTGTGTTTCATTCCCAGGGCTGCTGTGGCCAAACGGTTCACCCAAATTACGTGTCGGCTTGCCGGGATTGGGCTGGCCTGCGCTGGTGCAGCCAGGCCAGCAGGCAGCTGTTGAACCGCTCGGGTTGCTCGTCGTGCAGGCAGTGGCCCAGGCCGGCCAGCACCTCCAGCTCCAGATCCGGCTTGTGGGCCGGCAGGCGATGACGCACCTGGGGCGGCACCAGGCGATCCTCACTGCCCCACAGCACCAGTAGGGGTTGCTGCATCCGTTCCAGTAACGGCGCCGCGGTGGCGGCCCGGGGGCGCAGGGCCATGGCGATGCTCATGGCCCGCAGGGACTGGGCGGCCTGGGGCCGCAGGGCGGGGCGGGCCACCAGCCGCCGCAATTCGCGGTCCACCGCGTCTGGCCTGGTGTAAGCGCTGCGCAGCCCCAGGTCCAGCAGGGGGGTGCGGGCAATCAGGGGCACCAGCAGTTCCAGCGGCAGCAGCCGGCAGAGCACCACCACCCCATGGCGCTTGAGGGTGCGGCGCCAGCGGCCCCGGCGCCGGGCCACGGGCATCAGCAGGCTGGGATCCGGCAGGGGCGCCGCCACTACCCCTTCCACCCAGCGGGGAAAGAACACCGCGCAGGTGAGGGCCACCAGGCTGCCCAGGGAGTTGCCCACCAGCACCGCCGGGGCCTGCACCACCTCCTCCAGAAAGCCCTGCAACTGGCGGGCCCAGAGCCGGTTATCCAGATGCCGGTGGCGGTGATGGCCCGGTTGGCCGGAGTCGCCGAAGCCCAGCAGATCGATCGCATAGACGCACCAGCCTGCGGCGGCCAGCTCGGCGGCGTTGTGGCGCCAGTGGCCGCTGGCGGCCCCGAACCCGTGGATCAGCACCAGGGCGGGGTGGGCGCGGTTGCCCAGCACACGCCAGTGGCAGACATGGCCCCGCCAGGTCCAGGCCCCGTGTTCACCCCAGTGGCTGCCGCGCAGGGCAGGCTGGGTGGGGTTGACGGCCACCACGGAGGACAAGACGGCACAGGCTGGGTTCCTTCACTATTGCGAAGCCTCCGCAGACCTGGAGCTGGGGGGGGGCTTCTTTCGGCCGGAATCCCGCCCCTCGAGGGATTTAGGGGTGGCCCTGGCACGGGTGCTGGCGGACCAGGCACCCCTGCGGGTTCTGGATCTGATGGCGGGTTGTGGCATCCGCAGCCAGCGCTATGCCCGGGAGGCTGGCGCCGCGGCGGTGTGGGCCAATGACGCCGACCCGGATCGTCTGCCCCTGCTGCAGCGCAACCTGGCGGGGGTGGCCGGCCTGCGCACCACGGCGCTCACGGCCCAGAAACTCCTGGCCGATTGCCTGATCCGCGAGGAGCGCTTCGACCTGCTGGATCTCGATGCCTTCGGCTGCCCCACCACCCTGGTGCCCCTGGCCTTGGAAGCCCTGCGTTTCGGTGGTGTGCTCTATCTGGCCAGCACGGATGGCCGCTCCCCCACC
>JBIIQU010000170.1:0-3626 GCA_044341905.1 Vulcanococcus sp.
GGGCCACCGCATCCCCGCCTGGTTTGTGGTGAGCGAAACCGGCGGTGTGATCACCGACAGCACCCCCTACGTGGTGGCCCGCGATGAAGCGGAGGCCCTCGCCAAGGCCGAGGCCCAGTTCAGCGGCGGCACCCACCAGCACCCGGTGGTGTTGGAGCAGGACCCCGACGCCCTCGACACCTGGTTTTCCAGTGGCCTGTGGCCCTTCTCCACCCTCGGCTGGCCGGATGCGGACGCCGCCGATCTGGCCCGTTGGTATCCCACCAGTGTGCTGGTGACGGGCTTCGACATCATCTTTTTCTGGGTGGCCCGGATGACGATGATGGCCGGTGCCTTCACGGGCCGGATGCCCTTCCAGGACGTGTACATCCACGGCCTGGTGCGGGATGAGAACAACCGCAAAATGAGCAAATCGGCGGGCAACGGCATCGACCCGCTGCTGCTGATCGAGCGTTACGGCGCCGATGCCCTGCGCTTCGCCCTGGTGCGCGAGGTGGCGGGGGCCGGCCAGGACATCCGCCTCGACTACGACCGCAAGAGCGACACCTCCGCCACGGTGGAGGCCTCCCGCAACTTCGCCAACAAGCTCTGGAACGCCACCCGCTTTGCCTTGATGAACCTGGGCGGCGAAACCCCAGCTTCCCTGGGTGAGCCGGATCCGGCGGCGCTGCAGCTGGCGGATCGCTGGATCCTCTCGCGGCTGGCGCGGGTGAACCGCGAAACCGCTGAGCGCTATGGCAGCTACGCCCTTGGGGAAGCGGCCAAGGGCCTCTACGAGTTCGCCTGGAATGAGGTGTGCGATTGGACCATTGAGCTGCTCAAGCGGCGCCTCAACCCTGGCGACAATCCCAGCCCTGAGGCCCTTGCGGATCAGCGCACCGCCCGCCAGGTGCTGGCCAAGGTGCTGCAGGAGCTGCTGGTGATGCTGCACCCCTTGATGCCCCACCTGAGCGAGGAGCTCTGGCATGGCCTCACGGGCGAGCCCGAGGGTGCCTTCCTGGCCCTGCAGCCCTGGCCAACCCTCCAGGAAGCCGCCCTCAACGACGGCCTGGAGGCCCAGTTCGCCGAGCTGATCGAGGCGATTCGCGTGGTGCGCAACCTGCGGGCGGTGGCCGGGCTGAAGCCGGCCCAGCCGGCGCCGGTGCAGTTCGTGACGGGCCGCGGCGAGCTGGCAGCCCTGCTGCAGGAGGCCACCGCCGACATCACTGCGCTCACCCGCGCCGAGAGCGTGGCGGTGCTGAGCCCTGCGGGGGCCGAGGCGGCCCCCGGCCAGCGGGCCCTGGCTGGGGTATGCGGCGAGCTGCAGGTGCTGCTGCCGATCGAGGGCCTGGTGGATCTCGAGGCCCTGCGCGGCCGGCTGGAGAAAGACCTGGCCAAGGCCGAGAAGGAGATCAGTGGCCTGGCGGGCCGCCTGGCCAACCCCAATTTCGCGGGCAAGGCGCCGCCGGAGGTGGTGGCCGAGTGCAAGGCCAACCTGGCCGAGGCGGAAGCCCAGGCGGAGTTGGCCCGCCGCCGCTTGGCCGATTTAGGAGCCTGAGGTTCAGTCGCCAGCCTGTTGGGTCGCGGCGGCGCCCGTGAGTCGATGCAGGGAGCTGTAGTCGAGCGCATCCAGCCCGGCGGCGGTCGCCCGCTGCAGCAGCTCGGCCAGGCCCTGCAGGCCCTTGGTCTCCAGCTGCAGAGCGGTGGCGGCGTCGAGGAACAGCTGCAGGTCCTTGCGCAGGTGGGCGGTGGGGAAGTTGGGGTTGCTGTAGTCGTCGGCCAGTTCCTTGGACAGTTTTTTGTCGAAGGTGGGGGCGTAAAGGGCGCTCTCGCGCAGGATCGCCATGAAGGCCTCCACCTCCACGCCGGCCTGCTGCACCACGTGCAGGGCCAGGCTGAAGCTGTGGGTGAGGCTGGCGATCAGCTGGTTGAGGGCCAGCTTGGCGTGCAGGGCCGCTCCGACAGGTCCGAGATGGCGCGGTTCGCCGCCGAGGGCGGTGAGCACCGGCCGCGCTCGGTCGAGATCAGTCAGCTCACCACCCACCATCACCTGCAGGCAGCCGGCCAGGGCCTCCGGCCGGCTGCCCAGCACGGGGGTTTCCAGATAGCTGGCACCCCGCTGCTGCAGGGCGATCGCCAGGTGGCGGCTTTCGGCCGGCGCGATGGTGGCCACCTGCAGCACCAGCCGCCCCGGCAGGGCGGTGCCGGCTTGGTGGATCAGCACCTCCTCAGTGACGGGTCAGTCACTGAGCACGGTGATCACGAGATCGCCCGCGGCCACAGCGTCGGCCGGGCTGGAGGCGAGCTGGGCTCCCGCTGCTATCAGGGCCTGGGTACGCTCCGGCCGCCGATTCCACACGTGGAGCCGGTAGCCGCTGGCCAGCAACCGCTCGCCGATCGCCGTGCCCAGCAGGCCGCACCCCAGCAGGCTGATCTCCATCGTTTGTGCCCGCAGAGGCCGTCAAGTTACCGGCGCAGCCTTGCCCCTTAGCGTCACCCCATGGATCGATCGACTCCGCCCCCAGCCCCAAGGACCTTTCAGGCCAGCTGGCGGCAAGGATCAGCGCCGCCGATGCGCTGCGGGCCCAGGCCGTGATCGATCCGAGTGGTTTCAGCCTCGATTGGCACAGCTGGTTGCCGGCCCTGCGGTCCCCCGCCGGCGCCGTGGCCTTCATCCCCCTCTATGCCCTCTGGGTCACGCTGCTGCTGCCGGGGGTGTGGGCCTCGATGCTCGCCGGAGCCCTCTATGGCACTTGGTGGGGCAGTGCGGTGGTGTTCATCGGCGCCTGCCTTGGCGCGGAGGCCGCGTTCTTGCTGGGCCGCCATTGGCTGCGGGACTGGGCTCGCAGGCGGCTGTCGTCCCTGCCGAAGCTGCAGGCGGTGGAGCAGGCCGTGAGCCGCGAGGGGCTCAAGCTGGTGCTGCTCACCCGGTTGTCGCCAGCGTTCCCCTTCAGCCTGCTCAACCTGGCCTACGGGCTCAGTGAGGTGAGCCTGCGGGATTACACCCTGGGCCTCATCGGCATCCTGCCGGGCACGATCCTGTTCTGTGGCCTGGGAGCCCTGGCGGGGGATGCGGCCCGCTTTGGTGAGGTGCTCTCCGGCCAGGCCGATCCCGGAACATGGGCCCTGCGGATCACGGGCATCCTGGCCACCGTGGCGGTGGTGTGGCTGGTGGGCCGGGCGGCGCAGCGGGCCCTCCAGGCTGCAGACCCCAGTTGAGCCGCCGGAGTGCGGGTCAGGGCTGATCGGGATCCGGCAATCGCCAGTCCCGCAGGGCGGCGATGGCCACAAACCAGCCCAGGCGCAGGCGGCTCAGCAGGTCCGTCGGGCTGGCCAAATCCTCGTACTTGGCGCGGCCGCACTCGGTTTTCACCCAGCGGTAGGCCTGGGGCTGGCGGCCGGTCATGGGGACGATGGCGAGCATGGGCACGCTAAAGCTGCCGGCCGAGCCATGCTTGACGTCTCCCTGCCCGGAGCTCGCCATGGTTCGCCACACCCCGTTGATTGCGCTGCGCCCCGTTGTTCTGGGGGTTGCGGCGCTGGTTCTTGGCGGCGGAGCCGCCGCCCAGGCGGCCGTGTGTCTGCGGCCCGGGTTTCCCGTGGGCTGCACGGTGGGTGCTGGGCCGGTGGGGAATCCCAGCCCTGGC
>JBIIQU010000009.1:0-12694 GCA_044341905.1 Vulcanococcus sp.
GAGGCGCAGCTCTGTTGATTCCACACCTGTTGGTCCACCACCACCAGCGGGGCACCGCTGCAGGTGCCGATGCAGCGCACCGCGCCGAGCTCAATGCCCCAGGCGTGCAGGGGTTCTCGTTGCAGCGCGGCCAACAGGCTGGCCGCGCCCTTCACATGACAGGCCGTGCCGGTACACACCCAACAGCGATGGCGCGCCGGAGGAGAGAAGCGAAATAGGTGATAGAAACTGGCTGTGCCATGAACCCGACTGAAGGGCAGGTGCAGTTGCCGTGCAACGTGACGCAACAGCGGTGGGCTCAGCTGGCCGTAGAGCTCCTGGGCGCGATTTAAGACCTCAATCAGGCTGTCGGGCCGGCGCCCGTGGCGCTGCCGCACGCGCTCGAGTTCGGCGTAGCTCTCGGCCATGGCTGGGACCAGCCCGGTGCCTTCAAGCTAGGAATGCACCGCTGGGGTGCCAGCAGCACAACCGCGTTGATGTCGGCCGTGATGCGCTGCGCTCACGACAGGTTGTGTCGTGAACGGTCAAGGGTTGTGGTGAGCGTCAGCTTGCAGGCATGCAAACCCCCTTCCGCAGCCTCAGCACCGAAATTGCCCTGGTGACCCCCCTCTCCTTCGATGAGGCTTGCGCCGCGCTGGTGCTGGTGCGTGAGCAGAAAACTCTGGTGCTCGACACCGCTTCTCTGGAACCGGAGGTCGCCCAGCGCACTGTCGATTTCCTCTCCGGCGGCGTGCTCGCGATCGATGGCCATTCCGAGCGGGTGGGGGAGCAGGTGTTTCTGTTCGCTCCCCAGGTGGTGCGGGTGTTGCGGGACGAACGCTGACCGGTTCAGGCGGCTTCAGGGGATCGCTGGTGCTGCCGGGGGCGGCGGTTGCGGTGCTCCACCCGGTGCTTCACCACCGCCATCTTGAGATCGGCGGCCGTGATGCGAAAGCCCAGGGTTCGGGCCGCTGTGATCAGGTGTTGGCTGCTGGTGCAGCGCCGCACCGCTCGCCGCACCTCGGCTCTGGTTTCAGCGGCGCTCACCAGCCGCTCGAGTTCGCTCCAGCTCATGGGTCATCTCCAACGGCCTGAGCTTCGCGAGCCGATATGACTCACATCTGCCTGGGGGGGCATCAGATGTGACCAGATGCGTGCCACTGCTGGGGTGGGATTCAGGCGGGCTGGTCGCTGGAATCGCCCCGGGGCGTGGGTTGGGGATACTTCTGCCCGAGCCGCCAGAGTTCGTTGCTGCGTTCACCGGGTTCCACCGCACGCAGACGGCAGATCAGGGCGAATACATCATTGGGGGCGAGTTCACCATCGTCCTGCCACTTCAACGCAGCCGGATCAATCCGGCGCTCCAAGGGAGCCATGGTTCTGTTGCGGCGTGTTCGCAGACCCTAGGGGCTGCCGCTGAGCAGGTGTTTGATCTGCAACAACTGTGAGTCGAAAGACTTTCTGAACTTGTAGTGCTGGGTACCGGACTCTGGGTGCTGGAATTCAGCGGGGTGGTTCAGCTTCTGCCTTGGTGGCAAAGATCGTCTTCGGGTGTTGTGATCGCCAGAGAGAATTGAAGGGTGGCTCGCATTAACTTAAAACCAGGTTTCAACAGCCTGCTCTTTGCTGTTCACGTTGGCTTCGGGGGTGGAGCGGCTGAAGTTCAGGCTGATCGAGCGCTTCTGTTCACCATCGGCGGCAATGGCGATGATGGGATACACCTGCTCGCCATCGCAAAAGGGCACCTGGAGGCCGAAAGTGCCGTCCTCAGCGAGGGGCACAGCCTGACCCCCGATGGTGAGGCTGGCGGCAGGGTCGGTGGCGCCGTACACGATCAGTTCCGCATCAGCCACCAGCCAGAAGGAGCGCTGCCGCAGAGCCCCACCGGCGCCGGATTCGTGGCGGCCGCTGGCCCACAGGCCGATGCCCGAGTCGTTGAGGGAGCCCGCATCGGTGGAGCTGGCCGCGCCCTCCTGCCACAACTCGGAACCGCGACCCATCCAGCGCAGGCTGCGGGTGGCTTCCTGATACATCCGCTCGTGGGTCACGCCACCGCTGGCGGGGATCGGTTCTGCCGTGGCCACCGGGGCAGCGGTGAGGGAGAAGGGCACAAAGGCATCGGCTACCACCTCGCTGGGGCCATGGCCCGGCACCCGTCCCGTGGAGGACACGGCGAGGGCTAGCCAGCCCCCATTGGCCAGGCGGTAGCCCAGTTCGATGCGGTAGTCCCGATCGGCCACGGGTACCGGCAGGTACCACTCATGGGCCTTCTGGTCCACCACCAGTTCCATCAGGGCATGGGGATGGGCCCGGTTGCTGTCGAGGCCGGTCACGTCCTCCAGGCGCAGGCAGAGGAACGTGGCTCCGACCGCGCGGGCCCGCTCCTGGTCCGCTGCACTGATGGCCCAGAAGCAATAGCCCCACTGGGGATCGCGGGGCAGGAACACCACGTGGGTGCTGTCTTCTCGGGATGGGGCTCCACCCTGATCGGATGCGATAGGGGTGGAGGTGTCTGGTTGGCCTGCGGCTCTGGAGGAATCAGCAGGGCGGTGGCTCTTGAGGGCACGGGCCGCCTGTCTCAGGGGGCGCAGCGTGAAATCCACGATCTTGGCCAGGGTTCGCGGTGCTGCCGTCATCGCGGTTTTGAAAGCTTGCTCCGTCCATGGTCTGGTCGGTGGTGTTTGTCCCGGCTTGTGTGTCAGCGGATCACGACCGTGTGCCATTCCGTGCGGAACGATGCCGCCGCTGGCCTGTGCAGCGTTCTGCGGCAAGTACGGGGCAATGTTTGCTGGGGCGAGGTTTGGCGAACCCGGTGAACGGGGGAGTTTTGTTTGCTCCCACTGACAGGGGCGAGCAGGCGGCGCTGCGTCGATGTTGGTGCCCACGTTTGTGGGCTTCTCACGTGTTCACGGTTTTGTTGCAGCCATGTTCTGGAGTGCCCTCCACGTCGCCGCCACCTGCGCCGATCAGGCTGCCTGGAGGAGATCCTTGTGCGTGGCAAATGAGGCCTCAGTTGCGCGGCTTGGCGTTGCCGACAGATTCAGATGGGTTCTATCGCACTGCCCTGCCAAGGTGATTCCTTCCATCGAAGCCTCTAAGGCTCGCATCGCAGCCGATTGATGATCAACGATTCAGATCGTGTAGCGAGCGTTTGTAGTCCAGTCTCAAGGTCTGCGTTCGCTGCACCACATACACCAGCTGCGCGGTGCTCCAGCCCGCCATCAGCACCCCGTTGATGGCTTCTCCCACACTCAGCAGCCGCCAGCAGCCGTGGAGGGTCATGTCGCCGTAGCCCACGGTGGTGAACGTGATGCCAGAGAAATACAGGCTCGGTTCGAGGCCCTGGATCAGCCCCAGGCCCCAATAGAGCAGCGCCCACAGGCCAATCTCCACAATCAGGGCCCCTGCGGTGATCAGCGCCATGGTGAGAATCACCAGCAGCCGGTACCAGCTGTGGCGCCGGCACCAAGACTCCACCCAGGGTTGTTGCAGTCCATCGGCCTGAATCACCGTCACCAGGGTGTGCACGATGGAGGTTGTGATCAGCAGGGCAATGGCCAATCCCAGCTGAAGGCCGATCCCCATGGCTTCATCGCTGCCCTGGCAGAGGGCGGTGTCTGCTCCCACCGCCAGGGCCCTGGGCTGATGGGTCAGCACCCAACCTGCGGCGCTTGTGGCCGTGAGGACCGGCAGCCAGGTGCGTGTGGCCATCAACGTTGTGCGGCTTCGGGAGGAGGTAGGCCCAGCCAGCGGGCTTCCTCCCGGGCGGCCGGCAGGAGGCTCGAGAGTTCGGCGCTGGAATGGGTGGGATCGTCCTTGAGCTGGTGATAGCGCCGCAGCGCAGAGTTGGGGAACAACAGCAGGCCGATCGCCAGCGCCAGGCCACAACCCAGGGCGTAGTCGATCCAGCGGTGGGGGATGTACCAGGCCACCAGCGGGCCGTAGCCCACAAACGCCACACCGCTCGAGATCAGCGCTGTTCTCAGGTGATCGCTGCGGCCGAGCGCGGTCACCAGGGCTGCGGTACCCCCCAGCACCAGGCCATTGGCCAGGCTGCTGAGGCCGATGGTGTTGAACACCAGCAGGGGCATCAGGATGCCCAGGCTGACCCCCACCAGGCGATCGCGCACCCGCAGGAGTGTGTCGCCGATGCTGTCGTTCAGCAAGATCACAACACCGAAGTAGAGGTATTTGGGGGTTACGGCGCCAATCCCCTCGCCGATGGCCAGCGCCAAGCTTGCGAACACCAACTTGCGCCAGAAGAAGGGTGATCGCAGCCCCTGGCGTAGCCGTTGGCCAGCAGTGGTCTCCGGCAGCTCGTTGTGTTGTTCGGAGGACGCAACAGGGGGAAGCCCTGCCGGCGTGAGGACCAGTTGCGTCATGGTGCCGACGGCCAACCCCGTGGCGATGCCCAGGAGTTCATCCCAGTTCGCGCTGAAACTCGGCGTGTTGCTCAGCAGGGGTAGAACGCCCACCACGGCCAACACGCTGCTCAGCATGCGCAGCTTGTCGGGTAGCAGCAGGGCCAGCAGTTGCATCAGGGCGGCCACCAGGCCAAACACGAACACCTGGGGTGCCCCGGCCATCACCTCGCTGGCGAGCACGCCAATGCTCAGGCCCACGGTGCAGATCACCAGCAGCACCGGGTAGATGGCCAGGGGCCATCGACTGAAATCTGGACGCACCACCAGCGCGGCAATCACGGCGCCGTAGGCCACCGGGGATCCACTGAGCCCCAGGCCACCAACCAGGGCACTGGTGAGGCCCGCGGCCAGGCCGATCACCAGGGCAGCCCTGAGGGCCAGGCTGGCCATCTCAGGGTCCGGGGGGCCTGAGGGCCTGGACCCAGCCCACGATCAGCACCACCAGCAGCAGGGCCACCCAGAACCAGAGCCGTGGTGGGCTGCTCACGGCGGCCATGGCCAGGAGCAATAGGGCCAGCCAGGGGGCGGGTTGCCGCCAGGGTTGGAGCCAGGAACGGCGTGTCATCGCTGGGCCCCTCCCAACCAGCGCAGGAACGGCAACACGAAGCTCACCACGGAGCGCCGTTCCAGGGACGCCTTGAGCTTGGCGGGTGTGCCGTTCTCCAGGCGTAGATCGGGGCCACGGCCGCTGCTCCAGCGCAGGCCGCTGGGGGTCCTGGCTGCGTCGAGGGCCACGGTCACCAGCACCACTGGTGCGCTCACCTTGTCGGCCGCGGTGGACAAGGGGTCGCCGCCTTCGCCGAAGGCGGCCTGGCGGCTGCGGGCCATCAGGCTGGAGGCCAGCTCGGGATCTCCCACCACACGACTCACCTCCGCCAGATCGGCATTGGCTGGGGAGATGGTCTGGATGCGCCCCAGCACCGAGCCGTAGCGCTGGGTTGTGCCGCCGTAGCGGTCGCGGGTTTGCAGCACTGGATCGAGTTTGATCTCATCTCCGGGTTTGAGCCGTGCGGCGTCGGCATCGCTGAACAGCCCCACCGCCGTACGCGGCCGGTTCGCCTGGTTCGGCCCCACACCAATCGTGCCGATGCGTTGGCCTGGCAGTACCGCCTGGCCGGGGGCCACCGAGAGGCTCAGCAGGGTCCCGGCACGCGGGGCCCGCACCTCCTGGCTGAGACGTTGGCCATCGAGCTCCGCCCGGCTGACGTCGAGCTGGGCGAGCTGCCCCTCGAGAGCCTTGATCTGCGCCTGATTGCGCAGGTAGAGGTCTTGCGCTCCCACCCACAGGGGGCTGTAGCGGGGGATCACCTCGTCTTGCCGCAGAGTTTCCAGGGCTTGGAGTTGTTTGGCCACCGGTTGGTTGGTGCGGCTGATGGCACTCATCTGAGCCCGAATGGCGGCCTGCTGTCTGGCCAGGGCTTCCCCCTGACGCTGCAGGGCATCGGGATTGCCGAGCACCAGGCCGCCGCCGGGTGCGGCCTGGTCGATGCGATCGAGGCTGGCCACCACAGCGCCCTCGGCCATCGGGTCGCCCACTCCGTGGAACAGCTTCTGCACCTGCCCGGCGGAGCGGGCATAGATGCCCACGCGGGTGTCGGGCTGGAGCAGCACGCCGCTACCTTCCGCTTCCACATCCACCCCTGGAGACACGGCCCAGATCACGGCCACGGATGTCACCAGTCCCATCGGCAACAGGCGCGGTGCCAAATCCACAGGGGCCATGGCACGCCGGCAAGGGGTCGTCAATTGGTCGCCTTAGGGTACGCGCACTTCGAGGTCACTCCGGTTGCGTTGTTGCAGGCGCCGTTGGCTCGGGGTTGGTGCGCTCCTGGCGGGGGTAACGCTGGGCATGTTGGCGCCCGTGCCGCAGCGCGCCATGGCCCAGCCGCTGCAACCCCTCACTCTCAGCCTCCAGCAGGCCCTCGCGCTGGGGCTCCCGCAATCGCTCAATCTGCGCAACAGCACCCTGGTGGTGGAGGAGAACCAAGCCCTGTTGGGCCTGGCGCGCACCCGCTTTCTGCCCAAGTTGGATCTGGTGGCCCTTGGCACCTACGCCCAGGTGGGATCGAGTGTGGGCTTCATCTCGAATCTGCCCAGCATCGGAGATCTCAACCTGGAGTTGGGGGGCGATGGCTATGCCGTGGTGCAGAACACGTTTGTGAACCTGGGGCTGGCCCTCAACTATTCCCTGTTGGATTTCGGCCGTGGGCCCTTGCAGCAGGTTGCTAAGGCGGGCCTCAAGGCCTCCCAGGCGGAGCAGCTGGAGCAACAACGGCGCAGCCGCTTCGACATCGTGAGTGCCTATCTCGAGGCGCAGCTGGCCGGTGCGTTGATTCCCGTTTGGCAGCAGTCGTTGCAGGTGTCCACCCAGCTGCAGCGCGATGCCTGGGCCATTCGCAAGCAGGGGCTGGCCGCCCGGATCGATACGCTTCAGGCTGATGCCTTGGTGGAGAGTGATCGCCAGGGGCTGGTGGAGGCTCAGGCCCAGCAGCAGATTGCCCTGAGTGGCCTGGCCAGGGTGGTCAATCTCCCTGCGGAGCAGGTGGTGACGGTGAGTGATCCCCTGGTGCCATGGGGTGCCTGGACCTTGCCGTTGCCGGACACCTTGCGGCGCTCCCTGCAGGAGCGACCTGCTCTTGAGGCCCTGCAACAGCAGCGCCAGGCCCAGCTGGCACGGGTGCAATTGGCTCGGGCGGCTCGTTTGCCCACGCTGGGGTTGGCGCTGGGGGCCGGAATCAATGGAGATTGGCTCAATGTGCCGGTGCTGAATGCCAGCGCGCAGGTGGCCGTGAACAGTGGATCGGCGTCCCTCCCCACCCAGAGCAGTAGCGCGAAGGCCTCCGGCAGTTTTTACGATTGGGGTGCTGTGCTGAGCCTGCGTCAACCCCTGTTTGATGGGGGATTGACGCGTGAATCCACAGCTCTGGCACGGCGCCGCGCCGAACAGAGCAGCCTGGCGATCGAACAGGCCCAGCAAGCGATCAACCAGAGCGTCACGACCTGGTACGCCACCCATACAGCGTCTCAGCCGCAGATGCAGGCGGCAGCCGCTGCAGCGAAGGCGGGCGAAGAGGCTGTGAGAGATGCCCTGTTGCGTTATCGAGCGGGAATTGCCCCCATCACCGAGTTGTTGCTGGCCCAGCGCAATCTGCAGGTGGCCCGTTCTGCGGAGGCCACGGCAGTTCATCGCTGGAATCTCAGCCGGGCCGGCCTGGAATTGGAGACGGGCCTCGACCCATCAACGGTCAGCAAGCCGTAGGCCATCCCAAGGAGACTTGATGGCCACCTCGCAGGCGATGCATGGCTGAATTACTGTCGAGGTTCTGGGGATGGTTGCAAGATGCTTACAGGTGCTGATCTCCTCGCCAGGGTTAAGGATCTGAGCGGCGCCTCCAAATCTGATCTGGTCCGCAGCTGTGGCTACGTCGGTAGCAAGAAGGATGGCTCGGAACGGCTGAACTTCACCGCGTTCTACGAAGCTCTGCTGGAGGCCAAGGGCATCAGCCTCGGAGTTGGCCTTGGCCATGGACGCGGCAAGGGTGGCCGCTCCCTGAGCTACACCACCAAGGTGCAGTTCAATGGCAACCTCATGGTGGGGAAGGCCTATACCGCCCAGCTCGACCTCAAGCCTGGCGACGAGTTTGAGATCAAGCTCGGCAAAAAGCAGATCCGCCTGGTTCCGCTCGGTGAGTCGGAAGAGGAGGAGTGATCGTGATGGTGTGGGGTTGGGGCTGGCAATCAGACGCATACTTGCTAGGGTCATGTACAGAATCAATCCCGCACCATGGCTCTCACCGGATCTGAACTTCTTGCCAAGGTCAAGGAGCTCGGCGACGTCTCCAAATCCGATCTGGTGCGCAGCTGCGGCTACGTGTCCACCAAGAAAGACGGTGGCGAGCGCCTGAACTTCACCGCTTTCTATGAAGCCCTTCTCGAGGCCAAGGGTCTCAATCTGGGCAGTGGCGATGGCAAAGGCGTTGGCAAGGGGGGGCGCAAGCTGAGCTATGTGGCCACCGTTCAGGGCAACGGCAACCTCTTGATCGGCAAGGCCTACACCGCCATGCTGGATCTCAAGCCCGGCGACGAATTCGAAATCAAGCTGGGCCGCAAGCAGGTGAAGCTGATCCCGGCTGGTGCCTCCGAAGAGGAGTGAAGCCTGAGGTGATCCTGGCTCCCTGAAGACACCTCTGTCAGGCTGGAGCCATGCTTCGTTTCCTGCTCAATCTCCTCTGGTTCGTTCTCGGGGGGTTCGTGATGGGCCTGGGATGGTGGTTGGCCGGCCTGATTGCCGCCGTCACCATCGTGGGCCTGCCCTGGGCTCGGGCCTGTTTCGAGATTGGCAATTTTTCCTTCTGGCCCTTTGGCCAGGAAGCGATCAGTCGTCGTGAACTCACGGGCCGCGATGACATCGGCACGGGTCCCTTCGGCTTGCTCGGCAATGTCATCTGGTTTCTGGTGGCCGGCTGGTGGCTGGCCATTGGTCATCTCAGTTCAGCCCTGGCCTGCTTCATCTCGATCATTGGAATTCCCTTCGGCATTCAGCACGTCAAGCTGGCGTTGATTGCCCTCACGCCCATTGGCATGAAGGTGGTGCCGATGCAACGCCGCTAGTGCGCTGCAGTTGGAAGCCTCCCCCTGGTCTGCCATGGGATGGCCACTGTTTCGCGATGGCCGCCAGGTTCAGTTGTTGCTTCAGCCATCCCTGATCGGCAGGACTGGCCTGCTGCAGTTGGAAGCGTTTGATCAACCAGGGCAGGATGTCGAGCCCCAGGAGCCGGCCAGTGTTGCCGTCCAGCTGTACGCCATAGAGGCAGCCCAGGTCTGAGCGCCAGGGCCTGGGCGGGTCAATGCCTTCGTAGTCGTTGAGGAGATCACCGCAGCCATACAGGATCAGCTTGTCGCGGTAGATCTCGAAGGGCAGGGGGTGGTGCGAGGAATGGCCAAACACCACATCAACGTCGGCCAGGTCAATCAGCTGCCGCGCGAACCATTGATGCCTTTCCGGTATGGCCGGTACCCAGTTAGCCCCCCAGTGCAGCGACAGCACAACCCTGTCGCCAGGTCGCCGATGTTTCAACACAAACCGTGCCAGCCAGCGGGCGGTGCCGCCGTCCAGATGGGGGAGAAAGGCCACGCCAGGATGGTCCGCATCCACCGCCCAACTTGGGGGGACACCGCTACTCGCCACGGCCCAGGCGAAGACCAGTAAACGATCCCCTCGCTCGCCTGTGGAGAGGGGAAGCACCGCGGGCCGTTGGGCCTGATGGGCGCTAAGCCCGGCCCCCACGGTGGCGATGCCGGCCTTCTGCAGGCAATGCAGCGTCTCGGAGAGTCCGTTCCAACCCCAATCCAGGCTGTGGTTGTTGGCCAGGCAGCACAGATCAAGCTTCGCGGCGGTGAGGCAGCTGATGTTGTGGGGGTGCATCCGGTAATGAATCTCTTTCTGCGGCCATGGCTCTGGGGCTGTCGTGATCGCCGTCTCCAGGTTGATGATGCGCACATCGGCGGCCATGGCCTCCATCGCCGCCAAGGCGTCGCCCCACGGATAGGCGGGAGTTACCGGTCTTGGAATCAATCCATGCCGCGCTTCAGCCAGCCTGATGTAATCCCTGGCATCACGCACCACCGGCTCGTGCAGCTGGGGATCAACCGGATGGGGCAGCAGCTGGTCAATGCCGCGTCCTGTCATCACATCACCGGCGAGCAGCAGCCTCAGCTCGGACAAGGCACCCTCGCCATCGCCGGATTCCTACCGCCAGCCTGGTGTGATCTCTGCGCCCGACGATTGGCACAGCCGATCTGGTGCAGATCATCGTCACGGGTGATCAGCAGGGGCTGTTGCACTTCTGCGTGCCGGCTGGCTTGTTCAACTGAGTCCTAGGGTCCCCATCGCCCGGCACAGCACTCGGGGCCATGGCGGCTAAGCGCACGCTCAATGCCAACAATCTCCAGCAACTCGGCGCTGCTGCCCTCGCCGAGTTGCTGATGGAGGTGAGCACTGGCAATGCGGTGATCCAACGCCGCCTGCGCCTGGCCTTGGCCAGCACCGATGGGGCCGAGGCAGCGGCCCAGGAGGTGCGCAAGCGCCTGGCCGCCATCGCCCGCTCCACCACCTTCGTGGATTCCCGCAAGCGCAAGGCCCTGCTGGCCGATCTGGAGGCCCAGCACCAGGCGATCACCGGCACCATCGCTACAGAAGATCCGGCCCTGGCCTGTGAATTGCTGGTGCGGTTCCTGGAGCTCGCCGATGGTGTGATCGATCGCTGCTCCGACACCACTGGCGCTGTGATCGGGGTGTTCAGCCAGGCGGCGGCCCATCTGGGGATGCTGGCCAGCGCCGCCCAGTTGCCGCAGGACACCCTGGCGGAGCAGGTGGCCGACCTGCTGATCGACAACGGCTACGGGCAGTTCGACGATCTGATCCCGACCTTGAACGAGGTTCTGGGAGAGCAGGGCCTTCAGCGCTTGGCCCAGGAGTGCCGCGATCGTGGTGCCCAGGACGGCCACCAGGCCCTGCTGCAGATCGCCCAGTGTCGTGGCGATGTGGAGGCCTACCTGGCCCAGTTCAATCCCGCCCAGTTGAGCTGGCCCCACACCGCTGCCGAGGTGGCCCAGCACCTGCTGAAGGCGGGTCGGGCCGAGCAGGCCCTCCAGGTGTTGGATGGCGCCGCCAAGGCCGCTGCCAGCCGCACATCAACGGCGTGGGAGGAGGCGCGGCTCGCTGTGCTCGAGGCGCTGGGCCGCCTGGATGAGGCCCAGCAGCTGCGCTGGCAGTGTTTCTGCACAACCCTCGCCATTCCCCACCTGCGCCAGTACCTCCAACGCCTGGAGGCCTTCGCGGATGTGGACGCTGAAGAGAACGCCTTCCAGGTGGTGAACGCGCACCCGGTGCCCCTGCAGGCACTGCAGTTCCTGGTGGGATGGCCCGCGTTGCCCCGGGCTGCCCGCTACGTGATCGCGCACGAACAGGAGTGGGATGGAGGGGCCTTTGCGATCTATGGCCCTGCTGCCGAACGGCTCAGCGGCAACCATCCCTTGGCGGCGGTGGTGTTGCTGCGGGCGATGGTGTGCTTCGCCCTGGGGATGGGCCGGGCCACGCGCTATCGCTACGCCGTGGATGATTTGCGCACCTGCGAGCAGTTGGCTGCCCGCATCGACGACTGGCAGGGCATCCAAGAACAGCACCACTTCGTGGAGACCCTGCGGGAGCGCCATGCAGCGCAGTGGCGCTTCTGGGCGTTATTGGACCGCTGAGCCAGCCAAACAAAAACCCCAGGGAGGTCCTGGGGTGTGAGCAGCGTTGCCGATGGGCGACGTGCTCAGAAGCAGAACGGCAGGAACTGGGTGCGGCAGGCGGCGTAGCCGTCAACCAGGGCACCGAGACCGATCTGATGAGCAATCCCGAAGCCGGTGAGTCCTTCGGTGATGATGCCGATCACGATGCCGAGCATGGCGGCACGGCCGTTGAAGAGTTCAACCCGCTTGAGCTGTTCCATATGGATCAGTTGTTCGGCGCGGTGCTCGAACCATTTGTCGTTAGCGGGGGTGTTGGTCATCGGTTGTTGGGGGTGGCTGGCGGGCAGGGATGTGAACGAAGCAGGGTCAGTTCGCCAGATCGGGTTGGAGCAGGGCGCCAACAACCCAGGCGCCGAACAGCACGATGGTGAGCGTCGCGATCATCGGGTTCTCCGGGCCAGGTCGCTGGGGCGGCTGAGCACGTAGATGGTCATGCCGGTGAGAAGCACCACAAGGGCGACCATGCAGGCGATGGCTGTGGAGTAGTCGGTGCTCATGGCGGTCAACCCAGGCCGAGTTGGGCCAGGATGGTCTGGCCGGTGAGCAGCTCGGTGCCGAGGCCGATCACGAAGCCCAGCATGGCCAGGCGGCCATTCCAGGACTCAGCGAAGGCCACAAATCCGAAGCGGGGAGCGGGCTGGGCCATGCGTGTTGCGGATTGTTGCGTCAATTGTAACGGGTTGTGAAGGCGGTGGGGTCAAGGGGTGCGCTGGTCGCGAGGTCTTTTTGGCTGCAGCGGGATTCGGGGGCTCCACTGATCGGCGCGCCCGCGGCAACAGGGCCTCGCTCGCCAGACTGCAGCTCCACTGGATGCCGCCATGCCCCCCACCCGTGAGCAGATCCTTGCCGCCTCGGCCGGTTGGGTGGCGGTGCTGCTGAATGTGGTGCCGGGCCTTGGGGCTGGTTACCTCTATCAGCGCCGCTGGAAGGCCTACTGGATCACCTCGGCTCTGGCCACGGCCTGGTTTGTGGCCGGTGCCCTTCTGGGCCAGAAC
>JBIIQU010000171.1:0-3594 GCA_044341905.1 Vulcanococcus sp.
GCCACCGCCAGATCGTGCGTCACGAACAGCATCCCCAGGCCCAGGCGTTGCTGCAGCTCCCGCAGCAGCTCCAGCACCTCGGCCTGCACTTCGGCATCGAGCATGCTCACGCTCTCGTCGCAGAGCAGCACCTGGGGATCGAGCACCAGGGCGCGGGCGATGGCCACCCGCTGTTGCTGGCCGCCGGAGAGCTGGCGGGGCAGGCGGTGTTCAAAGGCCTCCGGTGGGTTCAGCCCCACGGCGGCCAGCAGCTCGCGTGCCCGCTCCCGGGCCTCGGCGCGGCTGGCGAGCCGATGGATTAGCAGGGGATCCGCGATGGCCTGGCCCACCGTCATGGCCGGGTTCAGGCAGGCCAAGGGGTCCTGGAACACCATCTGGATGCAACGGCGGGCCCGGCGGTTCAGCTCCTGCCCCCGCAGCCGCACGCTGCCGCCCCGCACGGGCACCAGCCCCATCAAGGCACGGCACAGGGTGCTTTTGCCGCAGCCAGAGGCTCCCACCACGCCGATGGTTTCGCCCTCGTGCAGCCGCAGGCTCACGCCATCCACCGCTTTGTACCAGCGCTGCTGCCAGGGCAGGGAGGGCAGCGGATGCCAGCAACGCAGGGCCTCCAGCTCCAGCAGCACCGGTGTGGCCGCAGGAGCGGCCGGGGTGGGGCTGCCCTCCCGGCTGCGGGCGGCCGCCACCAGCCGTTGGGCCAGGGCGGATTGGGGCTGGCTCAGCAGTTGCCGGGCCGGGGCCTGTTCCACCAGCTGGCCGCGATCCAGCACGGCGATCTGCTGGCACCAGCGGCCCGCCATGGCCAGGTCGTGGGTGATCAGCAGCAGGGCACTGCCCGATTCCTCGCACAGCGCGCTGAGTTCCCCCATCACCTGCCCCGCCACCGCCACATCCAGGCTGGTGGTGGGTTCATCGGCGATCACCAGTGGCGGCTCCAGGGCCATGGCCAGGGCGATGGCCAGGCGCTGGCGCATGCCGCCACTGAATTGATGGGGATAACTGCTGTAGCGGTCGGCCCGGATGCCCACCCGCTCCAATAGATCCTCCGCCCGCAGCCGCAGCTGCCGGCGCGTCCAGCGGGGCCGATGGTCGGCCAGGGTGTCGCTCAGGTGCTCCCCGATGGTGAGCAGGGGATTGAGCCGGGTCATGGGGTCCTGGAACACCAGGCCCACCGCTTCGCCGCGCAGGTGGCGCAGGGCTGAGCGCCGCAGCTGGCGCGGGTCCTGACCCGTGAGTTGCAGCCCGCCGCTGCAGGTGCTGCCCTGGGGGAGCAGTTGCAGCACGGCCCGCGCCACCGTGCTCTTGCCACAGCCGGAAGGGCCCACCAGGGCGAGGCGTCCCCCCGGGTGCAGGCTCAGATCCAGCCCGTTGAGGGTGGGGGTGTCGCTGCCGGGGTGCTGCACCACCAGCTGCTTCAGGGCAAGCACCGGGCCGGTCGTGGAGGGCGCGGCCATGGCGGGTGAGCAGGGACGCAGGGTGGCTCCAGCTTGGACTGCAAACCAGCACTCGCGGACGGTTTGTTTCGTCCGCTGCATACGATGGTTTCAAACGCAGTGCGCCATGCTCCACGCGGTGCCAGCCACGGCCGAAGCAGCTGCCTCTGCGCCGCCCATGCCCCTGGGCCGCCGGCTGATTCGCACCCCGGACGACTACGGCATCCCCTTGCCGGAGTGGCTGCGACGCTGCGTGGAGCACGTGCCCCCGGGGACCGGCGAGAGCTGTCCCACCGATGCCGAGGCCCTGCTGGCTTCGGCTTTTGATTTCGCCTTTCAGCTCCACGATGGCCAGGTGCGGGCCAGCGGTGAGCCCTACATCTGCCATCCGGTGGCGGTGGCCGATCTGTTGCGCGATATCGGCGCCAGTGCCGGTGTGATCGCGGCCGGCTTCCTCCACGACGTGGTGGAAGACACCGACGTGACCCCCGAGGAAATTGAGCAGCACTTCGGTGCGGAGGTGCGGGGCCTGGTGGAGGGCGTCACCAAGCTGGGTGGCATTCACTTCACCAACAAAACAGAGGCCCAGGCCGAAAACCTGCGGCGCATGTTCCTGGCCATGGCCAGCGATATCCGGGTGGTGCTGGTGAAGCTGGCTGACCGCCTGCACAACATGCGCACCCTCGGGGCCCTCAAGCCCGAGAAACAGCAGCGCATTGCCCGTGAAACCCGGGAGATCTATGGCCCGCTGGCCAACCGCCTCGGTATCGGCCGGCTCAAGTGGGAACTGGAAGATCTGGCCTTCAAGATTCTCGAGCCGGATGCCTTCCGCGAGATCCAGCAGCAGGTGGCCACCAAGCGCAGTGAGCGGGAGGAGCGGCTCGGGGTCACGGTGCAGCTGCTGCGCGATCGCCTGGCCGCCGCTGGCTTGAACGACTGCGACGTGAGTGGCCGGCCGAAGCACCTCTATGGCATCTGGAGCAAGATGCAGCGCCAGCAGAAGGCCTTCCACGAGATCTACGACGTGGCGGCCCTGCGGATCCTCACCCCCAACCTGGAGAGCTGCTACCGGGCCCTGGCGGTGGTGCACGACACCTTCCGGCCTATCCCCGGTCGCTTCAAGGACTACATCGGCCTGCCCAAGCCCAACGGCTACCAGTCGTTGCATACGGCGGTGATTGGTCGCCATCGGCCGATTGAGGTGCAGATCCGCACGGCGGACATGCATCAGGTGGCGGAATTCGGCATTGCTGCCCACTGGAAATACAAGGAGGGTGGCTCACCCGCGGCCACCGGCAATGATGCCGAGCGCTTCAACTGGCTGCGGCAGCTGGTGGATTGGCAGAAGGATGGTGTTGGCGAGGACAGCAGCGACTTCCTGCGCTCCATCAAGGAAGACCTCTTCGATGAAGAGGTGTTCGTGTTCACCCCCAGCGGCGATGTGGTGGGGCTGCGCAAGGGTTCCACGGCCGTGGACTTCGCCTATCGGATCCACTCCGAGGTGGGCAATCACTGCCAGGGTGTTCGCATCAACGATCGCCTCTGCCCCCTGGCCACGCCCCTGCAGAACGGTGATTTCGTGCAGGTGATCACCGCCAAGAATGCGCATCCCAGCCTGGATTGGCTCAACTTTGTAGCCACCCCAACGGCGCGCAATCGCATCCGCCAGTGGTACAAGAAAAGCCACCGCGAGGACAACATCCTGCGGGGCACGGCGATGCTCGAGCGGGAGCTCGGACGTGATGGCTTCGATGCCCTGCTGCATGGCGAGGCCATGGCCAAGGTGGCCCGCCGCTGCAACCTGGTGGGTACGGACGACTTGCTAGCCGCCATCGGCTTCGGCGGGGTCACCCTGCACCAGGTGCTCAACCGCCTGCGGGAGGAACTGCGCCTGGCCACCGCCTCGGCGGCGCCAGTGCTGAGCAACGAAGAGCTGGCCCGCAATGTGTCGGCCCAGGGTCACCATCCCCCCGCGGCCCATGGCGATGCCAGCCCGATCCTGGGCCTGGAGGGCCTGGAATACCGCATGGGTGGTTGTTGCAGCCCCCTCCCGGGCGAGCCGATCGTGGGCACCGTGGCCCTGGGCAATCACGGCATCACCATTCACCGCCAGGATTGCGGCAATCTCACGCCGGTGCCGGCCGAGCGGCGGTTGCCGGTG
>JBIIQU010000172.1:0-3575 GCA_044341905.1 Vulcanococcus sp.
CATGCCGGAGAGCACACCCAGGTAGATGAGGCGGGCCTCCTCCGGGCCACTCACCAGATCCACCTCCAGGCCCAGCTGCTCCTGGATGGCCTGCAGGAATTCCCGGCCATTGGGGGCCTCACGCACGGCACTGGTGGCGGCCGTCACCACATCGCCGGGCTGGACGCCGTGGCTGGCGGCCAGCTCCCGGCAGTGGCGCAGGGTGATGAAGGCCCGCTCGATCGCCTCGGCGCTGAGGTCGCCGGTTTCGGGATCGCGCTCCCCCAGCCGGGTGGTGGATTTCTCCGTGAGCACCACCGAGAAGCTGCGCAGGGCCGGATCCACAGCCGCGACCAGCAGGTGGATGGAATTGGTGCCGATGTCAATGCCGGCCACCGGCCGGCTCCCAGCTGTGCCGTTGCCGGCGGAGGTCTCGGTCACGCGGGACAGCAGGCGGTGCTGCTGGCACTTTCGCATCGCCGGGCCACCTAACGTGCGGCCCAACACTGGAGAGAGCCCCAGCCTGTGGCCGCAGCCCTTGAACTGGTTCAGGCCTGGCTGGCCCTGCTGCGCTGGGACAAGCCCAGTGGCCGGCTGATCCTGCTGATCCCCGCCGGCTGGAGCCTGTGGCTCCTGCCGGCCACCCCCCCACCAGCGGTGCTGGTGGGCTGGATTGTGCTGGGGGGCCTGGCGGTGAGCGGGGCGGGCTGCGTGGCCAACGACCTCTGGGATCGCCGCATCGACCCCCAGGTGGAGCGCACCCGCCAGCGCCCCCTGGCCAGTGGCCGGATCGGCGTCCCGGCAGCCCTGGTGCTGCTGGGGCTGTGCCTGCTGGCAGCCCTGGCGGTGGTGCTCTGGGGTCTGCCTGCCGGCAGCCGCGGCCTCTGCCTGGCCCTGGCCCTGGCCACCCTGCCGCCGGTGCTGCTCTACCCCTCCGCCAAGCGCTGGTTTGCCTTCCCCCAGGCGGTACTGGCCCTCTGCTGGGGCTTCGCCGTGCTGATCCCCTGGGGGGCCGCCACCGGCACCCTGGACGGCGGCTGGCCGCTGTTCACCACCTGGGCGGCCACGCTGCTGTGGACCTTCGGGTTCGACACGGTGTACGCCATGGCCGACCGCCCGGATGACGCAGCCCTCGGCATCCGCAGCAGCGCCCTCAGCCTTGGGGCCCAGGCCCCTACGGCCGTGGGGCTTTGCTACGGCGCCACCGCCGTGCTGCTGGCCATCGCCGCAGGGCTGCAGGGGGCCGGAGGGCTCTTCTGGCTGCTCTGGGCCGTGGCCACGGCCGGACTGCTGCGGGAGGCCTGGCTGCTGCGCCGGCCCGAACTGCCGCGCTCGGCCTACGGACTCCATTTCCGCCACCAGGTGCTGCTGGGATCCCTGCTGCTGCTGGGCCTGGTGCTGGGACGCACGGGCGGGGGCCTGCCGGGATGACAGGCCAGCGGCCGCACCCCCTGCGGGCAGGGGACCGGGTGCAGCTGGCTGCTGCTAGCTCAGCCCTCGACAACCTGGAGCGGCTCGAGGCCGGCATTGCCGTGCTGCAGAGCTGGGGGCTCCAGGTGGAGCGCCACCCCGACCCCCTGCGCCGCTGGGGCTACCTAGCCGGGGCCGACCCGCAACGCCACGGCGACCTGCTGCCCCCAGCCCCGCTCACGGCCTGCATCCGGGGTGGCTGGGGTGCCGCCCGGCTGCTCGAAGCCCATCCGTCCCTGTCCCTGCCAGAGGGCTGGCTGCTGGGCTTCTCGGATGTCACGTCGCTGCTGTGGGCCCAGCGGGCCCAGGGGCGGTGCGGCGGGATCCATGGCCCCCTGGTCACCACCCTGGCCAGCGAGCCCGGCTGGAGCCAGGAGCGGTTGCGGCAGCTGCTGTTCGGTGAGCCCCTGGCGGAGCTCACAGGGGAGGCCTGGAGCGCTGGCGTGGCGTCGGGTCCGCTGCTGGTGGGCAACCTCACCGTGGCCACCCACCTGCTGGGCACCCCCCACCTCCCGGATCTGCGCGGAGCGGTGTTGGTGCTGGAGGACGTGGGCGAGGCCCCCTACCGCATCGACCGCATGCTCACCCACTGGCGCCTCAGCGGCGCCCTGCAGCAACTGGCTGGGATCGGCTTCGGCAGCTTCAGCCACTGCAACGACGCCGACGCCCGCGATCCGCACACCTGCTTCAGCCTCGAGCAGGTGCTGCGGGAGCGCACCGCCGACCTGGGCATCCCCGTGCTGGCCCAGCTGCCGGTGGGCCATGAGCCCGGCAATGCCGCTCTCCCCCTGGGCGTTCCGGTGCGGCTGGATGCCCACCGGGGTGTGCTGCAGGTGCTCTAGCGGCCGGCCAGCACCGCCGCGGCAATGGTGAGATCGAAGGGGGTGGTGATCTTGATGTTGGAGGGGGAGGCCTCAATCACCTGCACCGCCCAGCCCAGGCGCTCGAACAGGGAGGCGTCGTCGGTGACGCACCAGCCTTCGGCAACGGCGCGGGCGTGGGCATCTCTGAGCTGTTGCACGGAAAACCCCTGGGGGGTCTGGGCGCCCCAGAGCTGCGAGCGATCGGGCGTGTCCTGAATCACACCATCACCATCCACCCGTTTGATCGTGTCGGTCACGGGTGCGGCCGCGATCACCGCCGCGCCGGCGGCCACGGCCTGGGCGCAGCGGCTGATCAGATCGGGATCCACCAGGCAGCGGGCTCCGTCGTGGATCAGCACAGAGCTGGCTTCCGGAGGCAGGGCCGCCAGGCCGTTGCTCACGGATTCCTGGCGGGTGTCGCCCCCCTGGATCCACACCACGGGACGGTCGGGGTTGACGGCGGCCACCAAGCCCTCAATGGCGGCCTGATCGATGGGCTGACCCACGATGCCAATCCAGCGGATGTCGCCGCAGGCCAGGGCGGCCTCCAGGGTCCAGGCGAGCACAGGGCGCCCCGCCACCTCCAGCAGCAGCTTGTTGCGCTCCGCTCCCATGCGGCGGCCGCTGCCGGCGCAGGCGATCAGCAAATGCACAAGCGGGCGGCCTCCTGAGCCTGGTTGATCCGACCTCCATACAATCAGCCCGCGACCCGCCCTAGCTGCCCGCCGCCATGCGCGTTCTGTTTTTGCTTCCGGGCGGCATCACCAGCCAGCTGGAGGCCTTGCCGGCCGTGGCGACGGTGGCCAGCCAACTCCAGGCCCAGGTGCAGGTGGCCTGTGCCCCTGCCGCCGCCGCTGCCTGGACGCTGGTGCCGGCGGTGGAGAAGGTGATTCCGTTCGACTTCGACACCCGGGCCAGCCTGGCGGACTGGGCCAACTTGCTGGGCAACGTGCGCGAACCCGATTTCCAGGCCTGCATCAGCCTGGCGCAGGGGCGCCAGCTCGACCTGATGCTCTCGATGAGCCACATTCCCAACCGCGTGGCGCCGGGTGGCTTCTCCGCCACGAGCTGCGTGAGCCCCACGGACGGCTGGCAGCCCCAGGCCCTGGGGGCCTTCCTGCGCCCGCTAGGCCTGAACCTGGATGCGGGGGCCTTCCGCCTGGCGTTACCCAAGGCCGCCCTCGAACAAGCGGCGGCCCAGCTACCGGCCGGCCAGGGCCCTGCCCTGCTGCTGAGCCCCTCCGGCACCGTCAACGACTGGCC
>JBIIQU010000173.1:0-3562 GCA_044341905.1 Vulcanococcus sp.
CGGCACCCTGGATGACCCCTACACCCGCTTCCTGGATCCGCGGGAATTCAAGGAGATGCAGATCGACACCTCCGGAGAGCTCTCCGGGGTGGGCATTCAACTCAGCCTTGATAAGGACACCAAGGAGCTGGTGGTGGTGTCGCCGATTGAGGGCTCACCGGCCTCCCGGGCCGGGGTGATGCCCAAGGACGTGATTATCTCGATCGACGGCAAGAACACCAAGGGCATGTCCACGGAGGACGCGGTGAAGTTGATCCGCGGCCAGGCCGGCACCAAAGTGACCATCCAGTTGCGCCGCGCCGGCAAGGTGGTGGAGGCTCCGCTGGTGCGCGAGCGCATCGAGCTCCATGCTGTGGATCACCAGGTGAACACCAGCGGGGATGGCACCAAGATCGGCTACATCCGGCTGAAGCAGTTCAATGCCAACGCCGCCAAGGACATGGCCGCGGCGGTGAAGGACCTGGAGGGGAAGGATGTGCAGGGCTACGTGCTCGACCTGCGCAGCAATCCTGGTGGCCTGCTGATGGCGAGCATCGCCATTGCGCGCCAGTGGATGGATGAGGGGATCATCGTGTCCACCAAAACCCGCGATGGCATTCAGGACATCAAGCGTGCCAACGGTCGGGCCCTGACCAAGCGCCCCCTGGTGATTCTGGTGAACGAGGGTTCGGCCAGCGCCAGTGAAATCCTCTCCGGTGCCCTGCAGGACAATCACCGCGCCGTGCTGGTGGGCGAGAAGACCTTCGGCAAGGGGTTGGTGCAGTCGGTGCGGGGCCTCTCCGATGGCTCCGGCATGACCGTGACCATCGCCAAGTACCTCACCCCCAGTGGCCGCGATATCCACAAGCACGGGATCGATCCTGATGTGCGGGCCAAGCTCACGGAGGCCGAGGCCCAGAAGCTGCGCCTCGAAGACCTCGGCACCAAGAAGGACAGTCAGTACCGGGTAGCGGAATCCACCCTGCTCAAACAGGTGCGTGGCGCTGGGGTGGTGACGAAGGCCAAGGCCTTCAACCCCACCACCACCAATCTGCCGGCTGCGCTTCAGCGATAGGGGGCGAGACCAAACCCCTCGCTTTGGCTCGAGGGTGCTGGCGTTGGCATCGGCCTGGATCGGGCGATCCTGCCGCTCTGGCTTCCGATCTGGGACAGCAGCCGCTGGCAACCCCCAGCACGGCTGATCACTTGCCCCACCTCCCGGGGGGAGATGCTGGCCTCCCAGTCCTCGCCCCAACCCCGGCGGTTGCCCTGATGGGCGATCAGGTTGCGGGCTTGGGTGTTGTCGATCTGGCCCGCGTCATGCAGGCAGTGCACCACCGCCAGGGTGTTCACTTGGGGGGTTACCGCTGGCTGCCCATAGGCCGGGGGCCGCAGGCCAGAGCCAGGGAAGGCGCTGCTGCCACCACCGCTGAAGCCGCCGCCATTGAAGCCGCCGCCATTGAAACCACCAAGGCCTGGGGCGCCGTTACCCAGGCCCGTGAACTGGCTCAGGGCCGCCATGGCCAGGGAGAGAAGCATGTTGTTCATCGCTGTGCCGTGCGAGGGAATGGGGGTGGAGTTGGAGTGCCGAGGCTGCGGCCGCAATAGCGCTCAAACAGTTGAATCACCTGTTCGGGTGCAAGCCGAGCGGTGTAGCGAGCCTCCAGTTCGCTCAGCTGTTGATGGGCCGGGTAGAGGTTGAGCGAGCGCAGATCCGTGGGATCGCGCTGGCCCACGGCGGCGGCCATGGCGCGGTGATGGCGAGGATCGGTAATGGACCCTCCACGGCACGCCTGCATCCGGTGGGTGGCCTCATGGGCCAGGGTGTTCCACACGGCCGCCGGCTCCCGGTGGGCTCGGCAGATCACGATGGTGTCGCTGGCTTGGTGGTAGAGCCCCTGCAGGCCCCGTTGGCCGCAATCGCGCTGCTCCACCTGCACCCCGGCCTGGCTGAGCCGCAGGCGGAGCCGATCGATGGCCTGCCAGTGATCCAGCGCAGGCGCTGGGGCTGCGTTAACGAGAACCACCACCCCTGCGGCCAGGGGCCAGCGCCAGGCAAGGGCTGAACGGTAGTGGTGCTGAGCTGAGGAAGGGCCCACGGCGTGGGTGGAACGCTCCCTTCAGGATCAGATCAGCAGCCACCCCAAGACATCCCCCAATTGAGGGACATGTATGACTAGGCGTGACTGGATCAGGCGGCGCCGCCCACGGGCTGCATCAGGCCGCCACCGGGGCTGGAATCGTCGTCGTCGTTGCCGGTGTCCCCCTGGGTGAGGGCGTAGATGCCGAGGGCCACAAGGCTCACCAGGCCTGAGATCAGGCCGAAGCCGCCCTCGAGGCCGCCGGAGACATCCATCAGTTCGCCCATGGGCCACCCCGGTGTGTTGAAGGAATTGTAACGAAGGATTGAGCTGGTTGCGTCAGGCTTTCCGGGACAAGGGGTTTCGGCAGTTTGGCTCTCTCATCAAACGCTCAGCACAGCCTCGTTGGCCGCCTTGATCTGCGCGGCCCGCTGGGCCTCGGTGAGGCCATCGGCCCCTGGAATCTGTTCGGCCATCTGGTTCAGCCAGCCCATCAGTTCCTCCAGTTGCTTGTCCGCCGGCAGCACCCCCAGGCCCCGGGCCAGCACCTTGGCGGTGCTCCCCGATCCCGCCTGATACACGAGCCGTCCATGCAGGTGCTGGGGCAGGCCCTGGCGCAGCAGACGGAAGGCCGGCTCCTCCATGGGGGTTTCCAGGGCGATGTTGGGCTTCTCCGGTTTGATGCGCGAGAAGCCGCAGCGTTTGGCCACCAGCTTCAGTTCCATCAACAGCAGCAGCGATTGCACCGGGGCGGGGATGGCGCCGTAGCGATCCACCCAGCCGGCCGCCAGCTCCACCAGGGCCTCCTTGCTGCTGCAGTCGGCCGCGGCGCGGTAGGCGGCCATCTTCTCGTCGTTCTCCGTGATCCAGTCGCCGGGGATGAAGGCGGTGATCGGCAGATCGATCTGGGTGTCGTCCACCGCCGGGATGTCCTGCCCCTGGATCTCGGCGAGGGATTCCTGCAGCATCTCCATGTAGAGGTCGAAGCCGATGGTTTCCATCTGGCCGCTCTGCTCCACCCCCAGCAGGTTGCCCACGCCGCGGATCTCCATGTCGCGCATGGCCAGCTGATAGCCGCTGCCCAACTGGGCAAACTCCTGGATGGCTCGCAGCCGCTGCCGCGCTGCTTCGCTCAGGGAGGCATCGCCGGGATAGAAAAGCCAGGCGTGGGCCTGGATGCCGCTGCGGCCCACCCGGCCCCGCAGTTGATAGAGCTGGGCCAGGCCGAACTTGTGGGCGTCCTCGATCAGAATCGTGTTCACCCGCGGGATATCCAGGCCGCTCTCCACGATCGTGGTGCAGAGCATCAGGTCGGCCTCGCCGGCGTTGAAGGCCACCATGGCGCTCTCGAGTTCTCCCTCGGCCATTTGGCCGTGGGCCACCAGCAGCCGCAGGCCCGGAATCATGGCCCGCAGCTGGGCCGCCACATCCTCGATCCCCTCCACCCGGGGCACCACGTAGAAGATCTGGCCGCCACGATCGAGCTCCTGGCGGATGGCGCT
>JBIIQU010000174.1:0-3544 GCA_044341905.1 Vulcanococcus sp.
CCGAGATGATCCACCGGCAGCCGCTCCACCTGCCAGCCCCGCTGTTGCAGCTGGCTGGCGGCGGCCACGGTGGCCGGATGTTCAACGGCCGAGATCAACAGACGGCCCGGCGGGCCGTCGCCGGCGACCCCGAGCAGAGCGGTGTGGATCGATTCGGTGCCGCCCGAGCTGAACAACACCTGGCTGCCCTCGCAACCGAGGATCTCCCCCACGCGCTGGCGGGAGCGCTCCAGCCGCTCAGCCGCCGCCAGACCGAAACCGTGCAGGCTGGAGGGGTTGGCCCAGGCCTCAGCGTGGACTGCTGCCATGGCCTCCAGCACCTCCGGCGCCGGCGGCGTGGTGGCGCAGGAATCGAGGTAGACGGGTTCTGCGTACGTCAAGGCCTTAACCGGAGAGGCCACTGTCGCGCTCAAAGCGAGCCCGGGTGCGCGATTCGAACGAGTTGGTGGCCATGGCCACCAGGTCGTCGAGGGAACTGGAATTCAGCAGGGCCAGGGCCCGCTGGCGGGCCTCGGCGCTGGGGCAGTTGTCGGGACGCACACAGCCATTGGCACAAACCACCGCGCAGTCGATGGTGGCGGCCTGGTCGGCCTGGGGTGCTGGCTCGCTCCCGGGTCGAGGCTGCTCGGCAGCCTGGCGACGGGCGGCCATCACCTCCTCGGGATCGGGTATGGCGCCATCGAACACGTGCTCGGCGGGGCCATCCATGAACACCTTGCCGCTGGCGGCATCCCAGTGGATCTGCAAGGGGCCACCAGGGAGATCCAACCGGGCGCGCCGGTCGCTCAGGCCCAGGCTGTGGCAAGCCACGAGCGTGGCGCAGGCGCCCGTGCCACAGGCGAGGGTAGGGCCCGCTCCCCGCTCCCACACCCGCATCACGAGATGATCGGGCGCCAGCACCTGCACGAAGTGCACGTTGGTTCGGGCCGGGAAAGCCGGGTGCAGCTCAAAGCCGGCGCCGAACCGCTCGAGGTCGATCTCCTCCACCGCATCCACCGGGATCACCACATGGGGGTTGCCCATGCCGGCAGCCGCCACGGCAAAGGCCTCGCCATCCACCACCAGCTCGCCCTGGGGCAGACCGTTGGGCCCCAGCTCCAGGGTGGTGGGCACCTGCTCCGGTGCCAGGAAGGGGGCGCCCATGTCCACACGGATGGTGCCGTCCGCCAGCAACTCGGGCACGATCCGACCCGCCAGGGTGTCGATCTGCCAGGTGCGACCGGGGCCATCGCCATCGCGGTCCGCCAGGAAGCGGGCCAGGCAGCGGATGCCATTGCCGCACATCTCCGGCTCGGAGCCATCGGCATTGAAAATGCGCATGCGCAGCTCCCCGCCGGCGTTGGGGGGGAGGGCCAGGATCACGCCATCGCCGCCCACGCCGAAGCGGCGATCACACAGGTGTTGCACCCAGGCTGGGGTGAGGCCAAGGCTGTCGTCGGGATCGGTGGCTGTACGCCCATCCAGCAGGAGGAAATCGTTGCCTAATCCCTGGTATTTGCTGAACTGGAGCACGCGAGGCGGCCTGCGAGGACAGGGTTCGATCCTATGGGGAACCTCTTTGAGCGGCGTGGCCAGGAGCTGGACACCTCCCAGCCGGGCATTCGCCAGATCCAGGCCTGGATTCGGAGCCGAGCCTTGCTGAGCGTCCAGCTGCTGGATGGCACCCGGCTGGAGGGGGTGGTGCGGTGGGTGGATTGCGACTATCTGGCCCTGCAACCGGAACAGGACAGGGAGCCCGTGCTGCTCAACCGCCAGGCCATCGCCCTGCTGCGAGCCCTGGCCTGAACCGCGAAAGCAGCTGTGGGAGCATCACTGGCACGGATCCCAGCCAGCCAGTGAGCGAGAGCAACCGCTACCAACCCCAGGCCATGGAGGGCCGCTGGCAGCAGGCCTGGAGTGCCAACGGTCTGCATGCCACCCCTGAGCTGCAGCAGGGCGATGAGGCCTTTTATGCCCTCTCGATGTTCCCCTATCCCTCGGGGAACCTGCACATGGGCCATGTGCGCAACTACGTGATCACCGACGTGGTGGCACGGGTGCAGCGCCTGCGCGGCCGCAAGGTGCTGCACCCCATGGGCTGGGACGCCTTCGGCCTGCCGGCGGAGAACGCCGCCATCGAGCGGGGGGTGGATCCCGGCGCCTGGACCGACCAGAACATCGCCTCCATGCGGGAGCAGCTCAACCAGCTGGGTCTCTCGATCGACTGGGATCGCGAACTGGCCACCTGCCACGCCGATTACTACCGCTGGACCCAGTGGCTGTTCCTGCAGTTCCTGGAGGCCGGCCTGGCTTACCAGAAAGACGCCACGGTGAATTGGGACCCGATCGATCAGACGGTGCTCGCCAATGAACAGGTGGACAGCGAGGGCCGCTCCTGGCGCTCAGGCGCCCTCGTGGAAAAACGAAAGCTGCGCCAGTGGTTTCTAAAGATCACCGCCTACGCCGATCAGCTGCTGGACGACCTGCCCAAGCTCGAGGGCTGGCCGGAGCGGGTGCGCACCATGCAGGCCAACTGGATCGGCCGGAGTACCGGCGCGGAACTCACCTTCCCGGTCGTGGATGCCGATGGCCACGACACCGCTGAGAGCATCACGGTGTTCACCACCCGGCCCGACACGATCTTCGGCGCTAGCTACGTGGTGCTGGCCCCCGAGCATCCGCTGGTGGCCTCCCTCACCACCGCCGAGCAAGCCATCGCTGCGGAGGCCTTCTGCGATCTGGTGAGCCGCCAGAGCGAGCAGGAACGCACCGCAGACGACAAGCCCAAGCGTGGCGTGGCCATCGGCGCCCAGGTGCGCAACCCCGCCAACGGCGAGCTGATCCCGCTTTGGATCGCCGACTACGTGCTGGCCGAGTACGGCACCGGTGCCGTGATGGGGGTGCCCGCCCACGACCAGCGCGACTTCGTGTTCGCCCGCCAGTACGAACTGCCGGTGCGCCAGGTGATCATCCCCGAAGGCAGCGATGAACACGCCTATGAGGGCGGCGCCTGGACCGAAGCCGGCGTACTGATCCACTCCGGCCGTTTCGATGGCCTGCCCAGCGCTGAGGCCAAAACCGCGATCAGTGCCGCAGCGGAAGCGGAGGGCTGGGGCCGGGGCAAGGTGCAGTTCCGCCTGCGCGACTGGCTGATCTCCCGCCAGCGCTACTGGGGCTGCCCGATCCCGGTGATCCACTGCGACAGCTGCGGCGTGGTGCCCGTGCCGGCCGAGCAGCTTCCGGTGGAACTGCCCCGCGATGTGGCCTTTTCCGGGAAGGGCGGGTCACCGTTGGCCCAACTGGAGAGTTGGTGGCAGGTGGCCTGCCCCTGCTGCGGCAAGCCGGCGCGGCGCGAGACCGACACCATGGACACCTTCATGTGCTCCAGCTGGTACTTCCTGCGCTACAGCGATCCCCACAACACAGGCCTGCCCTTCAACCGCGAGGCGGTGGATTCCTGGTTGCCGGTGGATCAGTACGTGGGCGGCATCGAGCACGCCATCCTGCACCTGCTCTATTCCCGCTTCTTCACCAAGGTGCTGCGCGATCGGGGCCTGCTGAGCTT
>JBIIQU010000175.1:0-3537 GCA_044341905.1 Vulcanococcus sp.
GGCCTGCATCAGCCAGGATTGCGATTGGTTGGGATCGCGCTGTCCCTCCGCCATGGCTCTTTGTCCAGGCTGCCGCTGGCCGGAGCCTATGCATGGCGCTCGGCCGTGGCGGCTGCCACCCCCCCCCTCAGTCCCACTCCCCGAGCCAGCGCTGCCGCCAGAGGCCCGAGGCCAGCCAGGCACTGCCCGGCCCGCGGCGCCGGAAGGAATACCAGAGGCGGTTCAGTTGAAAGCTGCGCTTGTTCTGCTGCGCCAGGCCGGGGTCGTCGGCCAGGGTGCGGCTCTGCAGGGGGTTGTGGGCCAGCATCCGCCCATGGGCAAAGCTGCCGTTGAGTCGTTGCACGCTGGGGGTGGCCAGCAGGCGGTCGCGGTAGTCGAGGTCTTCGCAGTAGGCGGGGTAGTAGCGCTCATCAAAGCGGCCCACGGCATCCCAGGCCAGGGCCGTGAGCACAAAGGCGGAGAAGGCGCGATCCCCCGGAAACAGGGCCAGGTACTGCGGTTGATCGGGATCGAGCCGGGTCAGCACCTCGGCCAGCAGCCCCGGGGGAAACACCACGTCGTGGTTCACGATCAGGGCCATGGCGGCCTGGGGAAAGCTCAGCAGGATCTGATTCCAGGCTGCTGCCACCCCGACATTGGCAAAGGGCCTGGCCACGCGGATCTGGCCGATGCCCGGCCGGCCCTCCCGTTCCAACTGCCGCAACGTGTGGCGCAGCCGCAAGGCCTGCGGGTCGTGGCGGCCACCGCTCTGATCCACGATTGCGAGCACCTCAATCGGCACGTCCAGGCTGGCCAGCAGGTTGTGCAGATGCTCCTCTCCATTGAGGATCGGCACCCCAACCAGGGGCAGCACCCCCGTGGGGGCCGCCTGCGGCCGCAACTGCTCCAGGCCCTGCCAGAACAGCTCCAGCAGCTGCCCGTCGTGGCTGCGCTCGCACACGTTGGCCAGGCAGCGCCACAGCGCCTCACTTGGCCGGGGTTCGGGTTTGCCCCGTTCTGGCAGAGCGGCCAACCATTCCAGTAGCCAGGTCAGCACCAGGGCCCGGGCCTGGGGCCAGGCGCCCAGGTTCAGCAGCAGATCCACGGCCCGGGCGCGTTCCTCCGGGTCTGTGGGGATGGGCTGATTCAGGAGCCCATGGGCGTAGTGATCGCCCGCCTGGCGCCAGCGGGCCACCAGCTGCTCAAGGGCGTTGGGGTCCGTATCGGGCCCAGGTGGATGGCTCACGGGACGGGCTCCTGGGGGGGAGCAGGTCCCAGCCTCAGCTGCACCTGCCAGCCACCCTGGGGGGAGGCCCCCACCTGCAGCTCGCCCCCATGGCTGCGGCAGAAGCTGCGGGCGATGGCCAACCCCAGCCCATGGTGTGGTGGCGGCAGCAGGGGAACGCTCAGGGGTGAGGCCAGCCCCGCCTTGCCCGTGTCATCCAGCTGGATCACCGTGCCAGGGCCACTGGGATGGGCCGTGATCCGCACCGGTGCGCCTCCGTGTTCCAGGGCGTTCTCGATCAGGTTGTGGAGGGTGCGCTGCAGGAGGCGGCGATCCACCCAGCCGCTGAGCGTTGCCGGGATCTCCACCACCACCAGCCGCGGCCCGTAACTTCTGGCGATCTCCCGGCAGAACGGCTCCAGGGGCAGCCGTTCGCGGGGGCGGGGGCTGATTCCTTGTTCGCCGATCTCCCCCAGCTCCTGATCCAGGGCCACTAGGGCCTCGAGATCGGCTTCCAGGCCGGCCACGAGCTCGGGATCATGGGTGTTCTGCTCCCGCAGGGTCTCCACCCGCAGCAACAGCCGGGTCAGGGGTCCCCGGATGTCGTGGGCCAGGTCATCGAATTGGCGCTGCCGGTTGGCCGCGGCGCTGTGCATCTGATGCAGCAGGCCATTGATGCGGTGGGAGAGCAGCTGGAGCGGAGCGATGCCGCCGTCGAGCACCAGGCTCACCTCCTGGCTGGACCGCCGGGGCAGGGCTTTGAGTAGCTGGTTGAGCGGTTGCCACAGCTCCCGCTGCAGGAAGGCCCCAACCCCCACGAGCCCGCCCAGCACGATCGCCAGCACCACCAGCAGCGCTCCGCTGGTGGCCACCAGGTTCAGGCCACTGCGTTGCAGCAGCAGCAGCGTCAGCAGCAACACCAGCAGGGCGGCGCTGCTGCCGATCGCGCAGGCGATCAGCAGTTCGCGGCGGTCACGGCCACTCAACACAATCGCCCGCTTCATGGGGGCGCACCCTCGTTGGAGTGGCCGACGTTGTCGGCTTCGATGCGCAGGGCATAGCCATGGGCCCGCACGGTTTCGATGTGCAGGGACCCGCCGGAGGCCTGCTCCAACAGGCGCCGCAGCCTGGAGAGCCGCATGTCGATGCTGCGGCTGCTGCTCACCGGGGTGAGGCTGCCACTGGCCAGGGCCAGTTGCTCGCGGGTCAGCACGCGGCCAGGGGCCCGGCAGAGGGCCAGCAGCAGGATCCGTTCCCCCCGACTCAGCGTCACGCTCGGGGCTCCGGCCTTGCGCAGGGAACCCTCGTGGGGGCGAAACGCCACCTCCCCGAGCACGATCTGCTGTTCCTGCTGCGAGGGGGACACGGCCAGGTGCTGGCTGATCCGCAACAGCTGTTCGCAACGCAGCAGCATTTCGCGGGCATGGAAGGGTTTCACCAGGTAGTCCTGGGCGCCTTGTTCCAGGCCATGGATGCGATCAGCGGCGGCTCCCATGGCGGAGAGCATCAGCACGGGAAAGCTCTGGCCTGCCCGGCGCAGATCGTGGAGCAGCTCAGTGCCGAGGTGGTCGGGCAGTCGCTGATCGAGCACCAGCAGATCGGGGCGGCCGTCCTGCAGTGCGGCCAGCATCTGCTCGGAGCGATGGAAGGTCCGCACCTGCCAACCGCTGCTGCGCAAGCGGGGCACCATCTGCCGGCAGAGGTCGATGTCGTCGTCCAGCCACCACAACACGGAGCCGGGATAGGCGGAGTCGAAGGTCTTGTCGTGCCCTGCCGCCACAACTCACCGGGAGTGCTCCACCGCCAGTGTGATCAGATGTGGCGGCCCTCAAGCGCCCTTTGCGGCCCCTCCCCCCTGCCGGTGTGAGACCCGCACAAAAAAAGCCCAACGTTGACGTTGGGCTTCTCGAGTTGGGGGGAGGGAAAGGCCTCAGCCTTGGCCTCGATCAGGCCCCCGCGCCAGCCAGGGCGGGCATGGCCACGGACTCCGTGGTTTTGCGGATCACCACCTGTTTGTTGTCGTCCACATCCACCACCGCAGAATCGCCATCGCCAAGCCTGCCGGAGAGGAATTCCTCGGCCAGGGAGTCTTCCAGGAGGCGCATCACGGCGCGGCGAAGCGGACGGGCGCCGTAGCTGGGGTTGTACCCCTCTTCCACCAGCCGCTCCTTGAAGGCTTCGGTGACGGAGAGATGAATCCCCTTCTCGCCCATGCGGCCGAACACCTCCTTGAGCATGATCTCGGCGATCTCCTTGACCTCGTCGCGGGTGAGCTGACGGAAGACGATGATTTCGTCGAGACGGTTCAGGAATTCAGGGCGGAAGTACTGCTT
>JBIIQU010000176.1:0-3534 GCA_044341905.1 Vulcanococcus sp.
TCGCCCCAGAGCTCCACGAGGGAGGCCTGGGTCATGTACTGCTGAACGGCAGTGAGCTCAAGGCTGAGGGCGCGTCCGAGGTAGCCCAGGACGCGCGGATGGACGGCGTCCATGGTCATCAGAGACGGCGGGCCAGATCGGTGCTGCCGGCCAGGGCGGGTTCCACTTCACCGTGGGGGCGGGCAATGATGTGGGCGGCCACCAGGCCATCACCCACGCGCTCGCAGGCATCGGCGCCGGCGCGCACGGCGGCGTTCACCGCACCGGTTTCGCCGCGCACCATCACGGTGACGTAGCCACCACCGACGAACTCACGGGCCACCAGGGTGACTTCGGCGGCCTTGGTCATGGCATCGGCCGCCTCGATGGCGGGCACCAGGCCGCGGGTTTCGATCATGCCGAGGGCGATGCCGTGCACGGTGGGGGCCATGGCGTTCGAGGAGAGGGAGGAGGGGGGAGGGGTGGTGCCGCTGCCGCCGCTGGAGCTGCCAGCGCCGGAGGCGGCGCTGGATTTGCGGGCAGTGGTGCTAGCGCTGCTGCTGGCCTTGGCGGCCGCTGGAGCTGGGCTGGAGGCGACGGTGGTCGCGGTCACGGTGACCGCGGGCGCCGCCGCGGCAGAAGCTGCCGGCGCCGGGGTGGGTGTTACCGGGGCGGCAGCTGCCGGGGTGGGGGTGGCGGTTTTGGCCGTCGTGGCGGTGGCTCGGGATTTGGGAGTGGCCATGGCGGTGGTGGGCAGAGCCCGGTGAATGGTGCGCGGAGGAACGGAGGGGACTCAGCGGAGCTGAGAGGGGAAGAGATCCCCTTAACCGTCTGGCGACCAGTGGTCGATGATTCCGCCGATCGTGAGATCGGTGAACAGATCGGCGTTGCCGGTGGCGTGGCGGGCTGCCGAGCCGCTGGCGGTGAACACCCAGTTGCCCGGTGATGCTCCCACGGGATCACAGGCAACGCTGAGTTTTCCCTTGGAGGTGCGCAGGATGCGCAGGTTTTGGTGGGCGAAGCCCTCCACCCGGTTGGTGCACACCAGCGAGCCCATCACCTGCATGATCTCCATTACTTGGAGACCCCTGAGGGGTTGCCTGCCGCCATCTCCTTGGCGGCATCAGGATCCCAGTGGTCGATGATCCCAACGATGGTGAGGTCGCTGGGGTACGACTTACTGCCGGCGGCCTCGCGAGCTGCCGAGCTGCCCACACAGATCACCCAGTCGCCGGGGATGCAACCCACGGCATCCACCGCCACCTTCTGGGTGCTGCCATCGAGCACCACCTGCAGGTGCTTGTGCTGGAAGTCCGCGATGCGGTTGGTGGACACCAGGGGCTTGACGACCTTGCAAATCAACATCTCAGTGACCCCCTCCGGTGTTGAACGTGATTGAGGAACTTACGGTTTCCGCTGGCACATGCCGGTCGCGGTCGCGCACGGTGAGCAAGGTGTGCAGGAGGCCCTCGTGGCAGAGGTCGCTGTAGCGCGACTCAATGGCGCTCTTCACGCGCTCGCAGTGCTGAATGGCCCGTTCGCGAGCACCGGGAACGGCGCCGTGGTAGTCGAACCGAAGCACCACGGGGATCGGCAATCCCCGCGATCCATTCAGACCCTTGAAGATCTTCACGCCCACATCCAGGTCTGGGGCGCCTTCCTCCACCGTGTCCATGTAGGCGAAGTAGGTGAGATTGCGCAGGTGAATCTCCTTGAAACCGATGCCCACGCCGATGAAGCGTTCGGCATGGCCGAAATCGGCGTAGCTGCCCGCGTGGTACTGGCGGACGTAGTCGATCTGGGAGAGGTTGTGCTCAATCAGGCGGGCCACCAACTTCACCATGCCCGGATCGGGCGTGGAGGCTGCCGAGGCTTCCACCATGGCCTCGATCTGGCTGCGGGCGTCTTCGGGGCGCAGGGCTTGGGTGGCGTCGTAGACGTCACGGGCATCGAGCCAGCTGTCCAGATCGGTGCGGCCGTCGCGGCCGGGCACGTGCACCCGAATTGCATCGGTGTCGGTGTCCATGCCCAGGAGCAGCAGATCCACGGAGGCTCCACAGCAGAAGCTGTTCTCCACGGCCTGCTGGAAATCCTTCAGGCGCTGAAGGCCTTGGGCGGCGGCGGCCTTGTCGTCGCTGCCGTGAGCGGCACAGCCCTCGTGGCAGGGATCCTTGGAGCTGAAGTGGTACACAACCGCCTTGAGGTAGCGGGTGTCGCTGTGGGCTGGGTTGGGGATGCCCTCGCGGTAGCGGCGGTGTTCCGTTTTCACCCAGCGGTCGACGGTGTTTTCCACGTCAAACATCGCCCCGGCATGGGAGCGGCGCCGCACGGAGCTGAAGGGCAGGCGCAGGGCGTAGGCGATGGCGTGGGCTAGGCGTCCATCGGCGCAGGGAGTGATGTCCAGCAGATGGAAGCCACACTCCAGCAGGAAGGCATCGAAGGCCTCAGCCGCGGCGCTGCCGTCCTGCCCGGCCAGGGGATCGGCCTCGAAAAATTGGATGCTGGTTTGCTCGTAGGCCTCAAACACACACCAGGCGAACAGGGTGCGCATATCCAGCTGGCTGGTCCAGGCGTTCTCCAACACCGGCCGAGGCAGCTCGTAACCCAGTTCGGCTTTGGCCAGCTGTTGGGCCAGGGCTACAAAGTTGTCCTCGTGCTGCAGGGCAGACAGCCGCTTCAGTACCGGCACGATGCGATCGAAGCCGCCCAGGATGGCGTCCTCATAGGCCCGCAGGGTGGCGTTGGCTTCGCCGTTGCTGAGGGGGTGGAGGCTGCTGGTGGTGGTGCGAATCACCTGGGTGGCGACAGGCCGCACCCGGCGGCCGGGTTTGCCGGTGCCAGCGGTGGTTCCCAAGCCAGGTGGGCTGCTGAGGGAGGCCGCCGCCTGCACGGGGTTGCGTTGCTGGCGCTGGCGTCCAGCCCGGTTGCCGTTCCCCTGGCGGGAGGCCATGGCCAGTTCGCGCTGACGCAGCACCTTGCTGAGGGCTGTCACCGGCTCGAGAGGGCTGGTCACAGCCACGGAGGCCTGCTCAGCGCTGGTGCCGGGGCGACGGCGAGGTGCCGTTGGTGCCGTGGGCTTCTGGGTGGTGTTGGCTGAACGCCGGGGCATTGGTTACGTCCCTCAGCCGCGGGCGCCGCCGGACACCGTGATCAGGGAGCCCTGATCGGTGCTGCCGCTGGACCCGGTGACACGGCTCACCGGCACGGCCACTTCCACGTTGCGCTTGGGCTGATTACCAGGCATCGCGCTCATGCTGCCCACCCGGGTGGGGTTGCGGCGACGGGCGGAACGGCCTTCGGTGCCGGTGACGCGATCGCCACGGTCCCAGTCGTCGCCGGTGATCTTGTTGCCAGAGCCCTCACCGGTGACCCGGGAGGTGGGGCGCTCTTCGGCATCCAGGCTCACGGGAGCGGCGGAAGCCAGGCGCTGGGCGGCGGGGCGATCGAAGCGGAACTGCTCGGTGCCGGTGACCTTGTCACCGGCCATGTCGAAAGGGCCGGTGATACGCCCCCCTTGCTCGTAGGTGCTGCCGGTCACGGTGCCGGTGGTTTCCC
>JBIIQU010000177.1:0-3522 GCA_044341905.1 Vulcanococcus sp.
CCAGCGAGGCCTTCCTGGCCGCTTCGGTGCTGGTGAGCCTTAAAGCGGAGGTGCTTGAAGCCCAGACCTTTCCGCCCGAACCAGTGCTGGAGGAGGACTTCAGCTTCGATTTCGATGCCGAGGGCCAGGGCTGGCTGCTCAGCCCGGGTGTGGAATTGCCCCGACGGCCGGAACGGCATCTGCTGCGCCGTCCTGTGGCCCCGCCGCCTCTGCAGCGACCCGTAACGCTAGGGGAGCTGATTCGTCAACTCGAAGACATCGCCGAGCGACTGGAGCAGGAGGAGGGCAAAACCCGCCAACGCCAGCGCAGCAAGCGCTTCAGCGACCGGGCCGTGATCGAACAGGTGGCGGCCCTGGCCCACCGCGAGAAACTGCCGGAAACCACCGCGGCCCTCAGCCAGTTCCTGCTGCAGTGGCCCCAATCCCTCGAGTGGACAGGCTTTGACGGCCTGGTGGAAGCCTGGGCCCAGGTGGCCCCACCCGATCTCGACTGCGATCGGGTGGGGGTGTTCTGGGCGCTGCTGTTTCTCTGCTCCCAGGGGAAAGTGGAGCTGGAGCAACAGGGCGGCCTGTTTGCGCCCCTGCAGCTCAAACGCTTGCTGGACGGCAACGAAAGCGTGCAGATCCCCCTGCCTGCCGAGCTGGGGTCAGCTCGGGGGCCGTCTCGAGAGGCTCTAGCCGCCTGATGCCATTGCCTAGGGTGGCGCAACTAACCCAAGGCAGACAGCGCCGATGAAGGCGATGATCCTGGCGGCCGGTAAGGGGACCCGTGTGCGGCCGATCACCCACACAACCCCCAAGCCGATGATCCCCATCCTGCAGAAACCCGTGATGGAGTTTCTGCTCGAGCTGCTGCGGGAGCACGGGTTCACCGAAGTCATGGTGAACGTGTCCCACCTGGCCGAGGAGATCGAAAACTATTTCCGCGATGGCCAGCGCTTCGGCGTGGAAATCGCCTACAGCTTCGAGGGCCGCATCGAGGATGGCCAGCTGATTGGCGATGCCATCGGTTCCGCTGGCGGTCTGAAGAAGATCCAGACCTTCCAGCCCTTCTTCGATGACACCTTTGTGGTGCTCTGCGGCGATGCGCTCATCGACCTGGACCTGAGTGAGGCCGTGCGCCGCCACAAGGCCAAGGGGGCCATGGCAAGCCTGATCACCAAACGGGTGCCCAAGGAGCAGGTGAGCAGCTATGGCGTGGTGGTGACCGACCAGGACGGGCGCGTGCGCTCCTTCCAGGAGAAACCGGCGGTGGATGAGGCCGCCAGCGACATGATCAACACCGGCATCTACATCTTCGAACCTGAGGTTCTCGATTACATCCCCGCCGGCGTTCCCTTCGACATCGGCTCCGATCTATTCCCCCGGCTGGTAGCTGATGGGGCGCCGTTCTACGCCCTGCCGATGGAATTCGAGTGGGTGGACATCGGCAAGGTGCCGGACTATTGGCAGGCTATCCGCAGCGTTCTGCAGGGACAGGTGCGCCAGGTTCAGATCCCCGGAAAGGAAGTGCGGCCGGGGATCTTCACGGGCCTGAACGTGTCGGCCAACTGGGACAAGATCAACGTGCAGGGCCCCATCTACGTGGGCGGTATGACCAAGATCGAGGACGGTGCCACCATCATTGGGCCGGCCATGATCGGCCCCAGCTGCCACATCTGCGAAGGTGCCACGATCGACAACTCGATCATCTTCGACTACTCCCGCATCGGGCCAGGTGTGAGGCTCGTAGAGAAGCTGGTGTACGGCCGCTATTGCGTGGATCGCAACGGCGACCACTTCGACCTGCAGGAAGCAGCCCTCGATTGGCTGATCACCGACTCCCGGCGCCTAGACCACGTGGCTCCTTCCCCGCAGCAAAAGGCCATGGCCGATTTGCTGGGGACCGACCTGGCCATCAGCACCGCGAGCTGATCCCCGCCCGCTCCAGGATCAGAGGAATCCGCTCCTCGGCCTTCACGGCCATCAGATGCACCCCCTGGGCGATGCCGGCATAGGCGGCCACCTGCTCCGCGGCAATGCTGATGCCCTCGTCGGCAGGATCCGAGGCGGCGGCCAGCCGGTCGATGATCGCCTGGGGAATGCAGGCACCGGGCACCACCCGGTTGATGAACATCGCGTTCCTGGCGGACTTCAGCAGGAACACCCCCGCCAGCACCGGCAGGTCCAGGGGTGCCGTGAGCTCGCCCACGAACCGCTTGAGCCGCTCAGCATCCATCACCATTTGCGTCTGCAGGAAGCGGGCACCAGCGGCCTGCTTGCGACGAATCCGCGACTGCAAACCACTCCAGCTAGCGCACTGGGGATCGGCAGCGGCCCCGGCGAACAGCGCAGTGGGCCCATCAGGCAACAGCCCCTCCACCGGATCAATGCCCTGGTTGAAGGCCTGTACCTGCTGCAACAGCCGAACTGATTCCAGCTCATTCACCGGCCGCGCCGCGGGCTGATCGCCCGCTCGCACCGGATCGCCCGTGAGGCAGAGCAGGTTGCGGATACCGAGGGCATGGGCCCCAAGCAGATCGGCCTGCAAGCCGATGCGGTTGCGATCCCGGCAGGCCAGCTGCAGCACCGGTTCGATGCCCGCCTCCAACAACAGGCGGCACACCGCCAGGCTGCTCATCCGCATCACAGCGCGGCTGCCATCGGTGACATTGACGGCATGCACCAACCCCGCCAGTTGGCGGGCGTGGTTGAGGGTGCGGCTGCAATCGCCACCACGGGGTGGCATCACCTCGGCTGTGATCGCGAAGGAGCCGATCTCCAGTGCCTGCTGCAGCCGCAAAACGCCCGTACCAATTGGGCCCATCATCGGCCACAGGGTTTTCCAGCGGGCGGCGAGCTGCCTACAGTGCTGCCACGCCCAGGGAGCTTCGATGACAGAGCTGAGCGATCTCAGTCATCAGCGCTCTGAGCTCTCCGAGCGGGAACTGGAAATCATTGCGCTGGTAGCCCAGGGGCTCACCAATCAGGAGATCGGGGAGACGCTGATGATCAGCAAGCGCACCGTGGACAACCACGTGAGCAACGTGTTCACCAAAACCGGCGCCAAAAACCGCGTGGCCCTGCTCAATTGGGCAATGGACAATGGCAAGATCTGCCGCGACGGCTTCAACTGCTGCAACCTGCCCCAGGATGGGCAGCAGAGCTAAACCAGCGCGCTTGCCTAGAGCGCCGGCATCGCACGGTTGGCCTCGGGCTCGGCACCGAACAGGGCCTCCAGGCTGAAGCTGCCTTCATCCATGGCAAACAACTCGGCATAGGCCAGACATTCGGCCCGGTCAAGGCCAGCGAAGCGAAGCATTCCTTGCTGGTCGTAGAGGCCGATCACCGAATCGAAAGCCAATCGGAAGGTCTGAAGCAAATCCTAATCCGATACGCAGCAGAGACGCTGCAACCAAGGCTCACGATCCTGGGGGGGCCAGCTGGCAAAGGGGCGACGGGCCAGGGCCGCGTTGCTGAAGCCGCCCAGCCCCGTGAGTTCCTGCACGCACCAGGACGGAACGGCCACGGACTGATCCGCCG
>JBIIQU010000178.1:0-3521 GCA_044341905.1 Vulcanococcus sp.
CCAGGGCAAACACCGCCACGATCAGCACGCCCCAGCGGGCCATGCGGCCCGAGAGCGTCACGGGACGCCAGCTCTGCAGCCGTTTCGCCGGTGACGGGGGTAGGAAGGGGGCTGTCATTGCGGCTCACCATGCCACCGATGGCCGCTGATGGCCAAACCACCAGCATCCTGCTGGCGGATGACGATCCCAAGCTGTGCCAATTCCTGGCGCTGGAACTGGGGGAGGAGGGCTACACCGTGTGCCGCTGTGGCGATGGCATGGAGGCCCTCACGGCCATCCGGCAGCAGCAGCCAGACCTGGTGATCCTCGACTGGATGCTGCCGCAGCTCAGTGGGGTGGAGGTGTGCCAGCGGCTGCGTCGCACCGGGCAAACCATGCCCGTGCTGATGCTCACCGGCCGCGACGCCGTGCGCGATCGGGTGGAGGCCCTCGATGCCGGGGCCGACGACTACCTCGTGAAACCCTTCTCGATCGAAGAATTGCTGGCCCGGTTGAGGGCCCTGGCCCGGCGAGGGCCCCAGGCCGGCCAGCCCACGGAGCAGCTGCAGCTGGACGATCTACGGCTGAACACCGCCAGCCGTGAGGTGAGCCGCGGCGGCACGGCCGTGCACCTGAGCGCCACCGAATTCGCCCTGCTGCACTGCCTGATGGCGGAGCCCGGGCGGGTGCAGAGCCGCGACAGCCTGCTGGAGCGGGTGTGGGGCGAACACTTCAGCGGGGACGGCAACGTGCTGGATGTGTACGTGCGCTATCTGCGCCGCAAACTCGAACCACCAGGTCAGCCCACCCTGATTCAGACCGTGCGGGGCCTGGGCTTTCTGCTCAAGACCGGCCCCCTCAAGGAGCCTCCCCCGTGAGCCCGGAGCTGGTGGCGGTGGTGGACGATGACCCCCGCATCCGCGAGCTGCTGGCTGCGGAACTGGAAGACCTCGGGGCTGAGGTGCTGCGCTGCGGCGATGGCAGGCAGCTGCTGCACCACCCGCGGCTGGCTCAGGTGCAGCTGGTGCTGCTGGATTGGATGATGCCGGGCCTGGATGGTGCGGGCACCCTGGGGCAACTGAGGGCCCAGGACCACCCGGGCCGGGTGGTGGTGATCACGGCCCTGTGCGACCCAGCCGTGCAGGCCCAGGCCCTCGAGGCCGGCGCCACAGGAACCCTGCTGAAAACGGAGGCCCTCGGGGCCCTGCCACAGCTGCTCAACCCGGGCTGAACCAACGGCGCGGGCGGCGGGGCTCCAAGGGAAGGCTCGGCACGGCGGGCAACCACAGCTGAAAGTCGGCGCCGCCACCGGGTGCATCCGCCACCAGCACCTTTCCCCCCATGCGGTCCATCAGGGTTTTCACTACCGCCAGGCCAATGCCGTGGCCACTGGTGCTGCCGCTGGTGCTGCCCCGTTTGAAGCGCTCAAAGATCCGCTCACGGTCGGCCTCGGGCACACCCGCCCCCTGATCGCGGATGTGGAACACCACCTGATCGCCTTCGCTGCTGAGGCCCAGCTGAATGGCCGAACCCGCCGGGCTGTATTTGAGGGCATTCTCGATCAGGTTGGTGAGGCACTGGCTGAGACGCTCCGGGTCGGCACGCACCTGCCCACATCCATCAGCGGCCGGCTGCAGCTGAAGCCGGCCGCTGATGGCGGGCTGCAACCGGGAGACCAACGCCTGCAGCACGGCGTAGGGATCGATCTGGCGGCAGGCCAGCTGGAGCTGACCGGCATCGTCGCGGGCGATCTCCAGCAGATCGTTCACCAGCCGCCCCATGGATTCGGATTCCGAGGCCACCAGCTGCAGCTGCTCCACCTGGTCGGTCTTGAGGCCATCGGCGCGGCGCAGCAGGCGGCGGCTGTAGCCACTGATCAGGGTGATGGGGGTGCGCAATTCATGGGACACGCCATTCACAAAGATGCGCTGGTGCTCCCAGGCCTCGGCGAGGCGATCCAGGAGATCGTTGAAGGCATGGGCGATGGGATGCAGTTCAGTGGGCTGGCCTTTGAGGGACAGGCGCTCCGTGGTGAGCGAACTGGAGGACATGCCCGCCAAGCTGGCGCTCAGGAGATCCAGGGGAAGCAGGCCGCGGTGAATCACCAGGCGCATCAGGGCTGAGGTGAACAGGGCCGAACCACCTGCCACCGCCACGAGCAGGAGAGTGAGCAAGCGCTCCTGCTCCATCTCCAGGGTGTAGTCCTGCAGGAACCTCAGCTGGTAGGGCCGGCCGGCCAGGCTGATGGGCAGGGCGGAGGTGATGTAAGCGCGGCCCTGGAACTGCCAATCCCGCGGCGCACCACTTGGTGCGAGAACGGCATCCGCGGCATGGATCAGGGCCTTGCCCTGGGTGTAGTCCCGAAAGGTGGCACCAATGGGCAACAGCCTGGGAGCCGCCCCACGGGCCTCCGGCACCAGCCACACCAGCAGCGAGGGACTGGAGACATCCGCCATCTGGCGCTGGAGCTTGGCTATGCCATCAACCTCCTGGGGCAGGAGTTGCTGCAGGGCAGCAGTGGTGACCTGCACCTGGGCGGTGTGGCGGTCGTGGCGCAAGCGCGCGGAGAGCTGCCGGTTCACCAGCAGCAGCACCACGTAGCCCGCCAGCACCGCCAGCAGGCTGGTGGCCTGGAGGTGGCGGCGGATCGAAGCAGCTGGCCGAGACGACGGCACCACCAGCCTTCAGGGGCCCCACAAAGCTAGGCAGACAGGGCCCTGCGGGCCACTCTCAGCCAACTCTCAGCCAATCCCCAGCCAACTCTTGTGGTGCAGCAGATCTGCAGTGCATACGGTGAACACAGCTCCACCCTGCATCTCCATGACGACCTCCTCCCTTCGTCCGCAGCTGCGCGCGACCCTGCTGCGCAAGCTCACCAGCACAGCCAAACGCAAGCAGAACGGCCTGCAGAAAGGCTTCACCCTGGTGGAGCTGATGATCGTGATTGTGATTGTGGGGATTTTGAGTGCTGTGGCAATCCCACAGTTCATGAAACAAACCAAGAAGGCTGTTGCAACAGAAGCGACATCACAAACAAGCGCGATTACCAAACAAGCCGCGACTTATAACCTCGAAACCCCCATTACAACCGTAGACACCGACTGCTCAGATTACTCAGGGACCCTCCCAACTGGCACAAAATTCGCCTACGGCTGCTCCGGAAGCGCAACCGCATTCGTCGTCACCGCCACGGGAGCAACCGGAACCAACGCGGCCGGAATCACAGTGACACAAACCAGCGACCTGAGCACAGGAGTAGTCGGCAAACCAGTGATCACAGGGGTCTAGCAACGTGAGAACGAGCGGAGGACAGCTTCATCTCTGGCATCCCGGAGTTCTCAAAAGAGCAGAACACAAAGACGGCTTCATCCTCCCTCTCGTTTTAATTGTTTCCTTGATCATTGGAGCGGGCTTGATGGCCATGGCCGCCCGCTCCTGGATGGGCCTGAGTGGCTCCATTCGCCAGAGTCAGTCCCGCCAGGCCCGCGAAGTGGCCGAAGCGGGGCTGGCCCGATTGGTTGAGAGCATGAATACCACCTAT
>JBIIQU010000179.1:0-3517 GCA_044341905.1 Vulcanococcus sp.
GCACAGAGCGGCGGTAGCAAGCACAACCAAGCTGCCCCACAACAGCATTGCAAGTTGTGAAACACCCATCTCGATAAGTTTCGCCAATGGTATCCATGAGCGATCGCCATTCCTTCCCATGCGCCTCAGCTGGCCCCAGCATCTGCAGGCCGCTCGCACCATCGAGCTCACCGGCGATCAGCACCGCGGCACATCTCTGGCCCTGATGGGCCTGTCCCTGCTGCTGCTGGCCGAGGATCTGCTGGAGCTGGAATGCGATGCAGCTGGTCCCAGCAACGGCCCTCGCTGATCCCCCAGATCAGGTGTCCGCCGGGTGCAACACAACCGCCAGCGGCACACCAAAGCTGAAGATCGCCGCCCCCTCCTCAGCCTGTGCCGGCAGCAGGGCCACCAGGGGCAACTCGCCATCGGCAAAGCAAGCCCGGCTCTTCACCACAAAAGCGGCACTGTCCTCCACGCTCCACAGGGCCTTGCCCTGCTCAGCCCGTTCCTGGCGGTAGGCCTCGAAGGCCTCCTCAAAGGCCTGGCCATCACGGGAATCCGTGGCGCAGATCTCAAAGGCCTGCTGCGCATCGAGTGTGTCGAGCAGTTGGAAAAACCGCTTGAGTTCAGGAGCCGCGATTGTGCTGGAGGCCTTCAGCACCGAATTGATGGTGCCCACCCGGGCGGGGATCAAGCGCGCTGGCTGCTTGCGGGCATCGATCACCGCCACGGGCAGGGAGAGATCCCAGCGGCTCTGCTGCGCCATGGCGGCCGCCACATCACGGATCTCGCGGCGCAACTCGCGCAGCAACGCCTGGATGCGGGGGAGCGATTCCATGGCTGGAGCGTACCCATGGGTCGCAGGCCGGTGGTGGCCGTTGCCAGGCTGAGCGCAGCTCCTGCCCCCAGCGCCATGCCTGCCGCCATCACCCCACCCCTCAACCAGGAAAGCCTGCGGCAACTGTTCACCAAGCCCTACGGGGTGGCGGCACCCACGGCCGAGCAGTGGCGGCAGGTGTATGCCGAGAACGTGCACTTTGAAGACCCCACCCAGAGCAAGGACGGGGTTGACGCTTACATCCTGGCCCAGCAGGGCCTGGTGCAGCGCTGCGACGATGTGTTCCTGGAGGCTGGGGCCGTGGCTATCGATGGCGACACCGCCTTCGTGGAGTGGCGCATGGGCCTGAAGATCAAGGGCATTGAATTCATCTACCCCGGTGCCAGCCGCCTGCGCTTCGGCGCCGATGGCCGCATCGTGGATCATCGCGACTACTTCGATTTCGTGGGCCCCACGTTTGAGCCAGTGCCGGTGGTAGGCGGTTTTGTGCGCTGGCTCTACAAGCGTTTTGTGGCCTGACAATCCCTGCAAGACCGCGTCCATGAAGCGCCCCACCCTCTACCTGGCATCGCCCTACGGCTTCTCCGCCCACTGGCGCAGCCGGTTGCTGCCGGATTTCATGGAAGCCCTCGAGGCCCTCGGGCTGGAGGTGTGGGAGCCATTCACTCGCAACGGGCAGGTGGATCTGGCCCAGGAGGGCTGGGCCTGGCAAGTAGCCCAGGCCGACCTGCAGGACGTGCGCGATGCCGATGCCTTCCTCGCGATCGTGAACGGAACCCCTCCCGATGAAGGCGTGATGCTGGAACTGGGGGCTGCCATCGCCCTGGGCAAACCCACCTTCCTCTATCGCGACGACTTCCGCCGTTGCAGCGACTCCGAGGACTATCCCCTCAACCTGATGGTGTTCAGCGGTCTGCCGCGCATCGGCTGGCAGGCCTATCTCTACGGCTCGATTGCCGAATTGGCAGACCCCGCCAAGGGGCTGATGCGCTGGCTGCAGGCCACAGCAAAACCCGGCAGTGCTTCCTAGCCTGCCGGTGCTGATCGCCTGCCCCAGCCCATGACACGGCTGCTGACCCTCGCCACCGTTGCGGCCGTTGGCCTGCTGAGCAGCTGCGGATCTCCTGATCTCAAGGCCCTGCAAAAGATCGCCTGCGAACAGGCTGCCGCCTCAATCGATCTGCAATCCATCGCGCAGATGGATGCCCTACGCAAGGCCCTCGGCGTGGCCCCCGATGTGGACCCGATCAACTACTGCCGCTCCCTGGGCGCGGTGATGGAACCGCAGGTCAAGCAGGACCCGCAGCAGTCTCCCGAGGGCGCCAACGAGGGCAGCTCAGAGTCCAACTGAGGCACCCCATGGTGCAGGCAGTGCCTCTGAATTACCCCGATTTGGGGACACAGGATCAGGACCTGCGATTTCTAGGGTGGAGCCAACATCAAATCCGTGGGTGATGCCGTGGCCCATGCCTTCAAACAACAGCTTCATTCCAGGCCCCCGTTGGAAACCTGCATGGGACGCACGTGCATGAAATGGAGCGCCAACGGAGAGCTCACCGACCTCGATCTCCAGTTGATCCTCGAGCGGCTCGGCCAGGTGGATCACCAGATGTCCAACGCCCTCACCAAAGACCGCGGTTTGCCGGTGGCCTCCGGTTGTCCATAGCCTGGCCGCTGCATGCCTCTGGGGTCGATGTCGTTCTTCGTGAAGCTCACGGATGCCATCGCCAGCCATCAGTCTCTGCTGATCGCCGGATTGGATCCCAACCCCGAGATGCTCGAGAGCTGGAATCGCCAGCGGGGCAGCAGCACCGGCTCCTTCCTCTCCCAGGCCCGCCGCTGGTTGAAGGCGGTGATCAATGCCACAGACGAGCACATCTGTGCCTACAAACCCAGCCTCGGCTTCTACCAGGCCCTGGGGCCCACGGGCCTGGAGCTGCTGCATGAGGTGCGTGATCTCGTACCCCGCTCCATCCCGCTGATCGTTGACTGCAAACACGGCGACCTCAACAGCTCCAGCGCCCTGGCCCACTATCTGTTTGAGGAGCTGGGGGCCGATGCCGTAACCCTCTCGCCCCTGCCAGGACAGGACATCGCCGCCCCATTTCTGCTCCATGGCGACAAGGGTGTGGTGGTGACCTGCCACAGCTCCAACCCCGCCTCCCGCGTGGTGCAGCACTATCCCAATGCCAGCCAGCCCCTGTATCTGGAACTGGTGCGGGAAGCCCAGCGCTGGGGCACACCGGAGCAGGTGCTGCTGGAGATCGGCACCAGCGAACCCGAGATCCTGGCAAGGGTGCGGCAGGCCGCGCCCTCGCGTTTCGTGATCCTGCGCAGCCTCTGGGCGGAGGAGCAACGGCTGGAGGCCCTGTTGCGGGCAGGGCTCACCCCCGCCGGCGATGGCCTGCTGCTTCCCCTGCCCCAGAACCTGCTGGTGGGGGAGGACATCGGCGCCCAGGCCCTGCAGCTCAAGCAAACCGTGAATGACATGCGGCAGGCCCAGGCTGGCCCGCACCAGCCCGATACCTGTGCCCTGTGGCTCCCGCCACCGCTGGAAGCCCCCGCCGATCGATCACAGCCCCCCAGCGACAACCTCGATGCCCTGATCGTGGATCTGTTCGACATCGGCTGCCTCCTGTTTGGCGACTATGTGCAGGCCTCCGGTGCGGTGTTCAATTACTACATCGACCTGCGCCA
>JBIIQU010000010.1:0-12342 GCA_044341905.1 Vulcanococcus sp.
TGGTTTTCAGTGTGCACGTAGGCCCCACCGCCGGGGCCTTCAACCCCCCAGGCGCCGTTGGAACCACTGAAGCCGCGCCAGTCGTCAGGCCCGCGATAGCCGGTGGCACCCCAGCCGCCCTGATAGGTGGCGCCGCCATAGACCGCGGCCCGGGGAGCGCCGTAATACGTGCCGTAGTACGCCCCAGAGAAGGGTGCCCACACCGGGCCGACAGGTGGCAGAAGGGGGGTGGCCAGCACGCAAGTGGCACCGTTGTAGCTGTAGCCGAACCCACACACCACCTGGGCGTGGGCCCCACCTGCGCTCAGCAGGCCCAGGCCTCCGGCAAGAAGCGTGGACGTGGCGGCAATGCCGAGACGCTGGCCCATGGGATGAAGGAGGCTGCCCTCTGTTTAGCCATGGCTGGTGCAGATGTCCTCGTTTCCTTCGGGATCTCCGTGGTGAGATGGGGGCGCTAGCCGAATCCACCATGTCTCCCTCTGCCGACCCTGTGGCCGCTCTGCAGGCGGATCTGACGGCACTCCGCCGGGAACTGGTGGAGCTGCGCTGCCTGGTCCTGGAGTTGCGGGATGGGGTGTTGGCTGGGCAGCCACCCGCTCGGCAGGCTCCCTCAGCGGCCGGGGGTGCGGCCACTCTGTTGGCGCGGCGCAATGCTGAGCGTCTGGCTGGAGAGGTCCAGCGGCGCCAGGCCCTTGGTCATGAAGCCGAGGCGGATACGGAGCTGGATCTCCTGATTGATCGGCTGCACGATCTAGCCCTCGACACTCGCGATGGAGCGGTGCGCCAGCATGACGGCTTCGGTTGACGTTCCCCTCGCCATGGCCGCTGTTCCCCTGAATGCTGCACAGATCACGGCTCTGCCCAGTGAGCTGCCGTTGTGGAGCTTGGTGAACGGCAAGCTGCAGCGGGAGCTCCGTTTTGTTGACTTCGTTGAGGCCTTCGGCTTCATGGCCCGGGTGGCCCTTGTGGCTGAGTCCATGGGGCACCACCCGGAATGGAGCAACGTCTGGAACCGGGTGGTGATTGCACTCACCACCCACGACACCGGCGGACTTTCAAACCTGGATGTGGAGCTTGCCCGCCGGATTGATCGGCTGGTCTAGGCCGCTGCTGGGTTAAACCAGTAGCGGCAGTTTGGCTGGTTCGTACTGCTGGAACCGTAGGTTGGGCTTGTCGCCAGCGGTTTCCACATCCACGCTGATGGTGTGGCCCCCGGTGAACTGCCCAGCCAGGATGCCTTTGGCGATGGGGGTTTCCAGTTCACGCTGGATGGCACGCTTCAGCGGCCGGGCGCCGTACACCGGGTCGTAGCCCACACCGGCCAGCCAATCGAGGGCATCGGCATTGAGCTGCAGTTCCAGCTTCTTGTCCTCCAATCGCCTGGCCAGCCGCTGCACCTGGAGCTCCACGATCTCGCGCAGTTCCTCTTGCTTGAGGCTGTGGAAGATGATCGTCTCATCCAGGCGGTTCAGGAACTCGGGGCGGAAGTGGCCCCGCAGGGCCTCATTCACCCGGGCCTCCATCTCGCCATGGCGCGCCGGATCGCCGGCCAGATCCAAGATCGACGCACTGCCGATGTTGCTGGTGAGGATCAGCACGGTGTTGGTGAAGTCCACCGTGCGGCCCTGACCATCCGTCACGCGGCCGTCATCGAGGATTTGCAGCATCACATTGAACACATCGGGGTGGGCCTTTTCCACCTCATCGAACAGGATCACCGCATAGGGACGGCGCCGCACGGCTTCGGTGAGCTGGCCGCCCTCCTCGTAGCCCACATAGCCCGGAGGGGCGCCGATCAGGCGGCTCACGGCGTGCTTCTCCATGTATTCGCTCATGTCGATGCGCACCATCGATTCCTCGGCATCGAACAGCTGGCTGGCCAGGGCTTTGGAGAGCTCGGTTTTGCCCACGCCGGTGGGGCCCAGGAACAGGAAGCTGGCGATGGGTCGATTGGGATCGCTCAGGCCGGCCCGGGAGCGCTGGATCGCATCGGCCACCGCCGTGACGGCCTGGGCCTGGCCGATCACCCGGGTGTGCAGTTCATCCTCGAGGTGGAGGAGTTTGTCCATCTCGCTCTGCACCAGCTTGGCCACCGGGATGCCGGTCCACTTGGCGATCACCTCGGCGATGTCGTCCTCGGTGACTTCCTCACGTAGCAAGGTCTTCTCGCTACCGCTGGCATTGAGCGCCTCTTCTTTGGCCGCTAGTTTTTTGTGCAACTCAGCCAGGGTGCCGTATTCGAGTTCGGCGGCCTTGTTGAGGTCGTAGTTGCGCTTGGCCTGCTCCACCTGCAGCTGCACCTGTTCGATCTCCTCCTTGATCGCTCCGAGCTCATCAATCGAGCCCTTCTCCTGTTGCCATTGGGCATTGAGGGTGCTCTGCTGCTCGCTCAGGTCGGCCAGTTCCTTCTCCAGGCGCTCGAGGCGATCCCGGCTGGCAGCATCGGATTCGCGCCCCAGCGACAGCTTCTCCATCTCCAACTGCAGGATGCGCCGATCGAGCTCGTCGATCTGCTCAGGCTTGGAGGTGATCTCCATCTTCAGGCGCGCCGCCGATTCATCCACCAGGTCGATGGCCTTGTCGGGCAGGAAGCGATCGGCGATGTAGCGGCTGCTCAGCACCGCCGCCGCCACGAGAGCGTTGTCGGCGATGCGCACGCCGTGGTGCACTTCGTAGCGCTCCTTGAGGCCCCGCAGGATCGAGATGGTGTCCTCCACCGTGGGTTGATCCACGAACACCTGCTGGAAGCGGCGCTCCAGGGCCGGATCCTTCTCGATGTGCTGGCGGTGTTCGTCGAGGGTGGTGGCGCCGATGCAGCGCAGTTCGCCTCGGGCCAGCATCGGCTTGAGCAGGTTGCTGGCATCCATGGCGCCGCCGCTGGCTCCGGCCCCCACCACGGTGTGGATTTCATCGATGAACAGCACGATCTGCCCTTCGGAGGAGGTCACCTCCTTGAGCACAGCCTTGAGCCGCTCCTCGAACTCGCCGCGATATTTGGCGCCGGCGATCAGGGCACCCATGTCGAGCGACACGAGCTGACGGTTCTGCAAGGCCTGGGGCACATCGCCATTCACGATGCGCTGGGCCAGGCCCTCCACGATGGCGGTTTTGCCCACGCCGGGCTCGCCGATCAGCACCGGGTTGTTCTTGGTGCGGCGGCTGAGGATCTGGATCGTGCGGCGGATCTCCTCATCGCGGCCGATCACCGGATCGAGCTTGCCCTCCCGGGCTGCGGCCGTGAGGTCGCGGCCGTACTTCTCCAGGGATTCGTAGGTGCCTTCGGGGTTCTGGTCGGTCACGGTCTGGCTGCCTCGCACGGCTTCAATCGCCTGCCGCAGTTTCGCGGCGTCCAAGCCGCACTGCGAGAGCAGTTGCTTGCCGCAGCGGCCGTCGCCGGCCAGGGCCAGCAACAGGTGCTCAATCGAGATGTAGCTGTCGCCGAACCCGCCCTTGAGGGTGTTCGCCTGATCCAGGCAGGCATTGAGGTCTTTGCCGAGGTAGACGTTCTCGGGCGCGCTGCTCAGGCTCGGTTGCGCGGCGGTGTAGGCCTCCACCTTCTGCAGCAGGGTGCCCACATCCACCCCTGCCTTCTCGAGGATCCGCCCCGCCAGGCCCTGCTGGCTCAGCAGGGCCGCGAAGAGGTGGTTGGTGTCCATGTGCTGCTGGCGCTTCTGTTGCGCCAACTGCTGGGCCGCCACGATGGCGCCCCAGGCCTTCTCGGTGAACAGCTCAGCGGTGGGATGCATGGCGTGTTGACTTGCTGCAGAAACCGTATGGGGGATGGTTGGGACAAGCAGTCAGGAGGACCGAACTGCCCGATTCGGTCCTCTCACCTGGAGTGGGGAACACCGCCAGAGTTCGCCGGATTGCCGTCAGCGCGGCCTGCCGTTGTAGGAGACATTGACGACGGTGCGTCCATCGGGCGAGATCTGAACATCGGTTTCCTGCGTGGCCCCTGTGCCCAGTTGCTGCCAGCCGGGAGCTCCCCCCAGGAATCGGAAGAAAAAGCCCTGGTCATTGGTTTGCACCAGGCATGAGCCCCCGCCATTGCCGGTCTCAAACATGCAGGCTGCTGGCACGTACACCGACAAGCCCCCGTTTGTGGTGATCGCCCAGTTCCGAGCCAGGTTCACAGCTCTCACGTTGGCGTCACTCACCTGGGCCAGCATGGGCAGGCCGCTGAGCAGCGTGGTCGTTGCGGCAACGCCCGCGGCAAGGCCGCACGCGCCGCGTAAGCCGTGATGCGGTTGCTTCATGACGTGGCCGGTTAGGGGGTAGCCCCTTCAGTGTGGCGAGGTTTCGGCCAATGGGCGGTTGTCGGCGGGTTGATCGCTGCTCAGCAGGTCTGAGTGGGCCTAGGGAGCTGGGAGCTGGGGAGATCCCAGCGGGAGAGGGCTGCTTTGCCGAGGCAGGGGGATCACGCCTTGTTCTGCACCACACAACCGCAGGGGGCAACCATCAGGTCCGTAGATCGCATCCCCTGCCGACAGACAGCCCGACTTGTTTTTGGCAGCCACTTCCGAGGGCTTGATCCGCAACGGTTGAAAGGCCGTTTCAGAGGGTTTCACAATCAACGGGCATCTGGCTCCGAGACTGCGCTGTTGCCAGTTGATCGCGTCAGGCGTAGGGCCCAGCTGAGCCCAGCCACGGCTTGGTGTCAGCCCCAGCCCCAGCGCCAGCAGCAGCCCGCCAGTCCAGGTGGTGAGCACGCGGCAGCTGGCAGGGGTCGGCATGATGGCCCGCATCGTGATGGGCCCAGTGTGGCGGATGACTGACGAGACGCCCATGGCGCTGGTGAACCAACTGGCTGAAGAGTCGTTCGGCTTCGATGCCACCAGCCGCGACCCGGAGCGCAACTGCTGGCTGGTGGTGCACCGTCATGCCCATGGGGTGTTGCCCAGTGAGTACGACATCCGGGAGGTGCCCGAGGCGCTCTACCTGGCGGTGTTGGCGCGGCGCCGGGAACTCAGCTGAGCCTTCTCAGCTGAGCTTCGCGATCGGGCTGAGCCGGGCTTCCCGCAGAAATCCTGCGGCCTCGGATTGCTGCTGAACAGCGCAGAGATCCTCTGCTGTGATCGCGTAGCCCTGTTGCCGTGCCGTGCGGCCCAACTCCTGCCAGCTGGCACAGCGATGCAGCTGACGGCGCAAGCCACCGTGCTGCTGGGCGTCCCTGATCAAGCGCAGGAGCTCGGGGCGGCTCATGGACTCTCCGCGGGGAGCCCCACCATGACGCCGGCCTCGGCCCTGGGCCAGCCATGGCCCTTAAATCATCCCGACAATAAAAAACCGCCCCGGCTGGGGCGGCGCGTGCGTGGGCTGGGTGATCCCAACCGGAACAGGGATCAGGCCCAGCCCTTCTGGGACATGGACTCCACGTAAGCAGCCACGTCGGCGATGTCGCCGGCGCTCAGCTTGCCGCCGAAGGCGGGCATGGCGTTCTTGCCGTTGGTGACCTGGTACTGGATGGCCTCTTCATGGCCAGCGCTGTAATTAGCCAGGTAGGCCTCGAGGGCATCTTTCTTGAGGGTGCGCTCGGCGTTCACCACGTTGCCGCCACCCATGTGACAGGCCGCGCAGTTGGCGCTGAAGATTTGGGCGCCGTGGTCGGCATCAGCAGCGAAGCTGGGGGCAGCGCCCAGCACCAGCGTCAGGCAAAGAGCGATCAGGGAAAGAAGACGGCGCATGGGTGCTCGTTCAACCCGATCAAGGTAAGGGGCCACGCCCACCTGCGTCGTGATTGCTGCAGAGGTTCGCAACAATTCAGATCCGGCCGCGCTGGGGGAGGCCAGCATCTTCAAACACGGCCTCCAGGGTTGGGGCATGGCTTACCAGGCCGAACCGCTCCGGCGGGCTCACGGGCTGGTGCACGAAGTGGCGCTGGCGGATCGAGAAGCGATCCCAGGCATTCACTTCGATGCGCAACAGCTTGATCAGGCCCTCGATCAGCCAGCCCTGGAGATCCACCCCCATGGGGGGATACCAGCTGCGGCGCCAACGGCAGAGGCGCTGCACCGTGTTGTTCACGCTCACCAGCGGTTGTCCGAGCACCAGTCGGCGTACGGCTCCCTGGCCGGGCTCTGGATTGGCCTGGTGGGGCTGGGTGGCCAGGTGCACGCACACCCGAGCAATGTCGGCGGCGTGGATGTAGTGGAAGGAGGCCTCGGCCCGCAGCCACTTGGCCAGCCACAGCCAGCGGGCCCCCTCCTTGAGGCCGGCGGTGAGGTAGCTGGTGGGGAAGCGGCCGCTGCCATCCACCCGCCCGCCGAACACCAGGGTGGGGAATACGGCAACGATCCGTTCCGCCAGGGGGTGTTGCTCCAGTTGCTGCAGGCACTGGGCCTTGGTCTGGATGTATTCGGTGCCGTAGGCCATGGCCTCGGGCAGGAGCTCCAGATCCCGGTTGAGGATGCTGGCGGTGGAGAAATAGATCACCTGCTCGAGCACCGCCGGATTGGCGGCGGCCAGCATCTCCTTCACGGCCACCACGTTCACCTGGCGGGCCCGCTCCGGATCCCCCCAGGCCGTGGCGGTGTGGATGATCCGGCTGGCGGAGGCGATCAGGTCCTGCTGGGGCGTCACATCCCGCAAGTCGCCCACCAGCAGGGTGATGCGCGGATCGTTGGCCGGCACGGCTGTGAGCTTGCTGGGATCCCGCAGCCAGAGGAGCAGTTCTGCATCGGTTTCCCGATACAGCTGTTCGGCAATGTGCTGGCCAACGCAGCCCGAGGCCCCGGTGATCAGGATGCGGGCAGGAGCGCTGCTCAAGCCGCCGCTCCGATGCGCTCCATCACACTCTTGCCGGCTTCAAAGAAGGCGCGGCCGTTCTCCTCCGGGGTGCCGGGCAGGATGCCATGGCCGAGGTTGAGGATGTGCTTGCGGCCGCGGGCCTTGCGCACGGTGTCATCGATGCGGGCCTGGATGGCTTCGGGGGTGCCGAACAGCAGGCCGGGGTCCACGTTGCCCTGGACACCCACGTGCTCGGGCAGACGGGCCAGGGCCTCGGCCATGTCCACGGTCCAGTCGAGCGACACGATGTCGACACCCGTGCGGGCCATGCGCTCAATCACGCCGGCGCTGCCAGAGATGTAGAGGATGAAGGGCGTATCAGGGTGGGTCTGCTTCACCAGATCCACCACCTTTTTCTGGTACGGCGCCGCGAAGGTGTCGTAGTCGGCGGGGCTGAGTTGACCGGCCCAGGAATCGAACATCTGCACCACCTGGGCGCCGGAGTCGATCTGGTAGCGCAGGTAGGTGGCGATGGATTCGGCGAAGTGATCCAGCAGCCGGTGCAGCAGTGCGGGCTCCTGGAAGGCCATGGCCTTGATCACCGCATAGTTCTTGCTGCTCTTGCCTTCCACCACGTAGGCGGCCAGGGTCCAGGGGGCGCCCACGAAGCCCAGCACGGCGGCCTCGTTACCCACGGCGCTGCGCAGGCGGGTGAGCACCTCGCCTACGAACGGCATGGTTTCGGCCGGTTGCAGGGGCCGCAGCGCCTCCACCTGGGCCATGTTGCGGATCGGGTCCTGGATGATCGGGCCCTTGCTCTCGATGATGTCGAAGTTGATGCCCATGCCCGGCAGGGGCGTGAGGATGTCGGAGAACAGGATCACGCCGTCGGGCTTGAAGGCGTGGAAGGGCTGCATCGAGATCTCGTAGGAGAGATCGGGGTTCTCCGAGCGTTCCCGGAAGCCGGGATGGCGATCGCGCAGGTCGCGATACACCTTCATGTAGCGGCCGGCCTGGCGCATCATCCACACCGGGGGCCGCTCCACCTGCTCACCTCGGGCGGCGCGCAGCAGCAGGGGGGCGGTTCCGGTCATGGGGAGAGTTCGGCGCGAGCCGCGAACTTACCCGAGCAGCCCCCCCATCGTGGCGCTCCAACTGGCGGTCTCCATCGGTTCGTCACAGACCTCCTGATCCAGCTCCTGGCTGCGCTTCTCATCCCGCTGGAACACGAGCACGGAGAGGGGAGGCAGGCAGAGGTCGAGGGAGTTCTCGTAGCCGTGGATGCCCCAGCTATCGCTGAACTTGCCGCCCAGGTTCCCCAGGTTGCTGCCGCCGTAGCGCTCGGCATCGGTGTTGAACACCTCGCTGTAGTAGCCCGCCATCGGCACGCCCACCCGGTAATGGGCGTGGCTCTGGGGGGTGAAGTTGGCCACCACCACCAGCCAGCGACCTGTGGTGCTCTCCCGGCGCATGAAGCTGATCACCGAGTGGCGGTTGTCGTTGCAATCAATCCACTGGAAGCCGTACTCGCTGAAGTCGTCGCCCCAGAGGGCCCGCTCCGACTTGTAGAAGCTGTTGAGGTCGTCCACCAGGCGCTGCAGGCCCTGGTGGGGGGTGTGCTGGAGCAGCTCCCATTCCAGATCACCCCACACATTCCATTCGCCGCGCTGGCCGAACTCCATCCCCATGAAGATGGTTTTCTTGCCGGGGTGGGTCCACATGTAGGCCAGTAGGGCCCGCACGTTGGCGAATTTCTGCCAGTCATCGCCTGGCATCTTGTGGAGCAGGTTGCTCTTGCCGTGCACCACTTCATCGTGGCTGAGGGCGAGCATGAAGTTCTCGGTGTAGGCGTACCAGATCGAGAACGTCACATTGTTCTGGTGGAACTGGCGGAACCAGGGATCGAGCTCGAAGTAATCGAGCATGTCGTGCATCCAGCCCATGTTCCACTTGAGGTTGAAGCCCAGGCCGCCGATCTCGGTGGGCTGGGTCACCATGGGCCAGGTGGTGGATTCCTCCGCGATCGAGAGGGCTCCCGGGAAGTGCTGGAACAGCACATGGTTGGCCTGCTGCAGGAAGCGCACCGCCTCGGTGTTTTCGCGGCCGCCGTGCTCGTTGGCCAGCCATTCGCCATCGGGCCGCAGATAGTCGCGGTAGAGCATCGAGGCCACTGCGTCCACGCGGATGCCGTCGATGTGGAACTGCTCAAACCAGTACACGAGGTTGGCAACCAGGAAGTTGCGCACCTCATTGCGGCTGTAGTTGAAGATCAGGGTGCCCCATTCCTTGTGCTCGCCGATGCGGGGGTCGGCGTGCTCATAGAGGTGGGCGCCATCGAAGAAGGCCAGGCCATGGGCATCCTTGGGGAAGTGGCCGGGCACCCAGTCGAGGATCACGCCGAGGCCTTCGGCGTGGCAGCGATCCACAAACGCGCGGAATTCATCGGGTGTACCGAACCGGCTGGTGGGCGCGTACCACCCCGTCACCTGATACCCCCAGGAGCCATCAAAGGGATGCTCCGAGATGGGCATCAGTTCAATGTGCGTGAAGCCGCGGGCCTTCACATAGGGGATCACCCGATCGGCGAGCTCGGGATAGGTGAGCAGGCGGGCACCGGGCTTGAGATCGGCTGCCGGCACAGGCGGGCGGGGCGTGCCATCGGCTTCGATGTAGGGCTGATCGGCGCTGGCGTGCATCCAGCTGCCCAGGTGCATCTCGTACACCGCGATCGGCTGGTCGAGGGGGTTGCGGCTGTCCCGCTCCTGCATCCAGGCGCTGTCGCCCCAGTGGTAACCCGCCAGGGGTTCAATGATGGAGCCGTTGTTGGGCCGCACCTCATGACGGAAGCCGTAGGGATCGGCTTTCTGATAGCAATGACCCGCCTGGGTGCGGATTTCATACTTGTAGATCTCCCCGGGCTTCAGGCCGGGCACGAACAGCTCCCAACACCCCCCCAGACGGGACTGCATGGGGTGATGGCGGCCATCCCAGCCGTTGAAATTGCCCAGCACCGAGACGCTGCGCGCGTTCGGGGCCCACAGGCAGAACATCACGCCATCCACCCCATGGCGGCTCACCACATGGGCGCCCATGCGCTCCCAGATGTGGTGGTGATTGCCCTCGGCGAACAGATGGCGATCCATCTCGCCCATCCACTCCTCGCGGAAGGCCCAGGGGTCGTGGGTCACGTGCTCGATGCCGCCGCGCAGCACCCGCACCTGGTAGCCGCTGCCGGGATCGCCGGGCAGCTCCGCCTCAAAGATCCAGGGGTGGTGCGGGCAGCTCGTGGCCATGGCACCGCCGCCGCCGCCGGTTAGCAGCTCAACCCGTTCGGCCTCGGGCATCCACACCCGCACCACCCAGTTGCCGTTCTCCTGGGGTTGGGGACCCAGCACGGCATAGGGATGATCGTGGCGGCATTCCGCCAGGCGCTGGGCATCGTCCACCATCCAGTTGAGCTGAGCCAGCACAGGTTTGAGCGCAGAAGCGTGGCTGGGAGCTTAGGCCGGTTTTTCGTTCGAGCTAAGGCCAGGCTGCCGCTGAGATTCAGCGAACCGGTTGCGGTTGTGCGGGGTCTTCGGGGAAGTCAACGCCGGTGATCTGGTTGGAACCGTTGAGGATCACGTACAGGTTGTCTGTGAGGCGGTTGAATTCCACGTTCACGAGCACCAGGCGGGTGTCCGGGGTGCTTTCGCCGGATTCCACTGCCCGTCCGACGCGGACGAAGTTGCCAGTGATCCGCTGCAGCCCCAACCATTTGCGCTGCAGGGCTTCCGGGGTGATCTCCTTTTGAAAGTCAGGACTCAGGAAGCTGTTGGCGGTGATGAAGTTCCCGGTGCTCACGGCTTCCACGAACTGCCGAGCCACCTTGCTGGTGTCGTCGTCGGTGCGGTCGATGTAGTAACGGGTGATCTTGCCCTGAGGGTTGAGGACCATAAACACCACGCGATCTCCTGCTGCCGTTCGGATCTCGGCCTCCACCGTGCTGCTGTTCAAGCCGCTGCGCACGCTCAGCAGCTCGTAGCTGAGCAGCTTGGGCTGGCTGCGCATCGTGGCCGCGATCATCGAGGGGCTGGTGATGGCCTGGCGCTCTGGCGCGAACTGAGCGAAGCGGGCATTGGCGTCGCCCCGTTTGATGGTTTCAAGGATGCGCGTCGCGGCGGCCCGGGCTTCCTCCACGCTCAAGGCGGGCGCCGCCGCCACGCCGCTGGCCCCTTGGGCAACGGCGGGCTGCGGAGAAAGGATGGCGGGCGTCAGGGATGCAAGTCCCGCCACCAGCGACAGGGCGGCGAGAGTGGGTCGCAGGGAGCGCAGCATCACTGGGGCGCGGGGGAAGTCGGCTCAGTTTGCCGTAACCATCGGGTGGATGCAGAGCTGCGCTCCTGCCAGATGCAGTTCCAGGCTGATCACGCGGTGATCCATGCCGCTGGGCCCTTGGGGCATGGCGCCGGTGCCCGGGTTCACCGCGATCTGGGGCCAGGCGGCGGCTCCCACGGAGAGGCGCAGCCGTTCGCCGGCTTGCACGGTGAGGAGCAGCGGTTGCAGGGCCACCCGCCTGGTCTGCACGGTCAGGCAACTGGGCCCAAGGAAGCGGGCCACCCCCGTACTCACCTGCCGAACCTCCCCCCGGCTGTTGAGCACGGAGAGAGCGACACAGATATCAAAGCCCGGTTGATCGGCGCAGACCGGCAGCTCCAGCACGGGCCGGCCCAACACCTCGGTGGCCTTACCGAAAGGGGCTGAGCTGAAGCAGGCCACATCGGCGCGGCTGTCCAGGTCGGCCCGGTCCACCACGCCGGCATCGAGGCCCAGATGGCCGCCTCTGCCGGGTAGGGGTCTCCAGGGGTCGTGCACCAGCACCACGGTGCCGCCACTGGGGCCAGTCCCCAGTACCCCTTCGCTGGCGTCGATGGCTGCCAGGCCATCGCTGGCCAGGCCCCAGTGCTGGCCGCTGCTCAGCCGGGGGGAGCGGGCACACCACTGACCCGTGCCCAGGTCGGCCATCAGTTCACCGGGGGCCTTGGCCTTGGCCTGGCGGGGCGTCTCGTGGTCCTTGAGGTGGCGGTCGAAGAAGGCCAGCTGCAGCCTGTCGATGCCGCCCTGCCAGTTGAGGTGGGTCCAGGCACCGATGCGCAGGCGCTGCTCGCTATTGCCCTGCTGTGCTCGGTGCCAGAGCTCCAACACCCCATCCAGGTAGGGGTCGTGCCAGCCGCCGATCTGCAGCATGGGCCGGCTCCAGATCGCGGCCGGGGGCTCGTGTTGGGTCCAGCCCACCGGATCGGCGGGATCCCTCTGCAGCCAGGCCAGGCCCATGCCACTGGGATCGTGTTGCTGCAGCAGGCTCAGCCCCTCCGTAAGGAACCCCCCGCTTGCCAGGCTGGAGCGGATCGCCTGCCACCCGCTGGCGTTGGCTTGCCGCCGGCAGCTTTCCGCCGCCAGTTGCAGGGCCCAGCCCAGGCCGAGGGCCCACCAGTGGGCGTCGCCGCTGCTGGCCCAGTGGCGACGCTCATCCAAGCCGGCCATGGCGGGTGCCAGGGCATCGGGCAGCTGGCCTGGATCGTTGTTGAGCAGTTGGCTGAGGCCCTGATACGAAAACCCGTAGGTGCCGACTCGGCC
>JBIIQU010000011.1:0-12268 GCA_044341905.1 Vulcanococcus sp.
CGCCGTGCTCGAAACGGGCCTTCTGCGCGTGGACAGCAGCCAGGGAAACAACGTGGTTGAAGCGCTCCAGCTCAAGATCCTGAATGTGGATCCTTGTAAGGCTGGATCCACATGCAGTCCCGCTTACACCGTTCGGTTCGGATTCGTAGCCGCCTCCGGAGGGTGTTTCCCAGTCACAGGCTTGGCAGAGCAGTGCCCATTCGTCGTCGCCGCCAACGAAGTCGAACTTATCCTGCAAGGGCATCCCGCAACGCGGGCAGACGATCTTGCCGCTGTTCAGCCACTCCAGCGGTGAGCCGGAAACAAGCGCGGGGAAGGCTATGCCTGCCATCTGGTGGTGACTTGAAAAATTGCAATGATCAGCGAGACCAGCAATGATCCGATCACCTTGCGAATGGGGCTGGGCTGATGGCCAAAGCGACGACATGGTGCAGGCGCGCCCTAGGAGTACTCGGCGCCGTGGGTCTCCAAGGCGGGCAGGGGCTGTCTGCTCAGGCCTGCACCAGCTTTGTGCTCAAGGGCTCCGATGGCGGCCGCGTCTACGCACGCACGTTGGAATTCGGCCAGCCACTCAACAGCCAGGCCGTGTTGATCCAGCGGGGCACGCCGCTGCGCGGCAACGGCCCTGATGGAAAGCTCGGCAACGGCCTGGCCTGGACAAGTCGGTATGCCATGGTCGGCCTCAATGCCCTTGGCCTGAAAGATATTCTTCCCGATGGCATGAACGAGAAGGGGCTGGCTGGTGGGCTGCTGTATTTCGTCGGATACGCCAAGTTTCAGGCAGTGTCACCGGACCAGGCCCAGCGCTCGATCAATAGTGCTCAGCTGCTCACCTATGTGCTCACCAACTTCGCCACTGTTGATGAGGTAAAGCGCGGACTGCCGAAGATTCTCGTGAACGGCGCCAGCTTACAGGCCTTCGGTGGTCCGGTGCCGATTCATATGACTCTGCACGACCGCAGCGGCAAGAGCCTCTCGGTTGAATACATCAACGGTGAGCTCACCATGATGGAGAACCCAACCGGCACCTACACCAATAATCCGCCGTTTCCGTATCACCTGGCTGCAGCTGGCAACTACGCCAATCTCAGCGCCATGCCGCCGGCAGAGATGAACGTGAACGGCCTGAAGCTGCCGCCGGTCAGCACTGGCGGTGGGCTACACGGATTGCCGGGTGATTTTCTCTCCACCTCCCGCTTCATCCGCGCGCTGACATTCAGTCGCTTGGCTCCTAGCAACCTCACAACGCAGCAGCAGGTGGGCACCGCCTTCCGCATCCTGGGTCAGTTCGATCTTCCGCCAGGCAGTGTTCTGGTTCAGGCCGGTGGTGCTTTCGGCGGTGCAGGCTCCGCCACCACCTACGAGATCACCGAGTGGAGTGTGGTGGCCGATCAGAAAAACCTGGTGTACTACATCCAGACGTACGACAACCCCAGCCTGCGCAGCCTCAACTTCGACCAACTACAGTTGGATGGTGGTGAGATCAAAGTGATGACTCTCGATCAACCCGCGCAGGTGACGGTGCTCCGGCCCTGAGATCTGGGTCGAACCGGCTCTTCACTCCACCTCACTGGTGCCCCGTGGCCATGGGCTGCTGGTGGCGGAGCAGGCAGATTCAGGCGGCTGAGCATCTCGTACTCAATCGTCGCCTTGGCGCACATGAGACACGACTCTCCTAGGACCACCCACCAACCAGGCCTCCTGGGTGTGGGTAGCAAAGAAGTGGGTCAAATTAACCACCAGACCACTCCAACCGGTCTGGTGGCTGGCACCGATGCCAGCTCCATTGTCGCCATGGAAGTACTCGTAAAACAGGAGAAGATCCTTCCAGTTGGGGTCGTTCTGAAAAGTCTGCTGGCTGCCAAACACCGGCCTCAGACCCTCGGCATTGCGCGTGAAGATCGAGACAAGCCTCTGTGCGAGATGCTCGGCAATCTCATAGAGGTTTGCCATCTGACCGCTACCTGTTGGGAATTCAACCCTGAAGCCTTGTCCGTAGTACGTAAAGTAGACCAGCAAGGCGCGAATGATCATGAGGTTGACTGGCATCCAGATCGGACCGCGCCAGTTGCTATTGCCGCCAAAAAGACCTGAATCGGATTCTGCCGGCAGGTATTTGACAACGTACTCCTGTTGGTTGTGGACAAAAAGATAGGGTTCGGAATCGTGCTGTTTTGAGATCGAGCGAATGCCATAGTCGCCGAGGAACTCATCGGGATCAAACATGATCTTCAGCACGCGGCGAAGATTAGTTTCATCGAGGGCCGACATCATGTGCCGACTGGCGTATCCTTTGAGGCTGATATCGTGGAAAGAACTGTGCTGATCTGGATATTTGTCCTGAAGTCGATGCAGCACATCGCTGAGCTCAGGGAATTGCTCCATGACATCCTGATCAAAAACCTGCACTGCGCACAATGGGATCAGTCCGACCATCGATCTGACTTTCAGGCGTGTTGAGCTGCCGTCGCTCTTACGAAGGACATCATAGAAAAATCCATCCTCCTCATCCCACATACTCTCACTCGCATTGCGATTGACCATTGCATGGGCGATTTGTATATAGTGCCTCATAAACTTGGCTGGATATTCGTGATACGTTTCATCATTTTGTGCTAGCAATAGGGCGATTTGCACCATGGTCTGGGCGTAGAACGCCATCCACGCTGTGCCGTCGGCCTGCTCTAAGCGGCCGCCCATCTCTGGCGATTCGGTGCGGTCAAAAATGCCAATGTTGTCGAGGCCCAGGAAGCCACCTTGAAATACGTTGTTGCCCTCGGCATCCTTTCGATTGATCCACCAGGTGAAATTGATCAGAAGCTTGTGAAAGCTTTGTTTCAGCCACTGATGATCTGCCTTGTTACTGAGTGCCTTATCGACTAGGTACACGGTATAGGTAGCCCAGGCATGCACGGGTGGATTGACGTCACCAAAGTTCCACTCATAGGCCGGAATTTGCCCGTTGGGGTGCAGGTACTGGCTACTCAGCATCAAGCTCAGCTGCTGCTTGGCAAAGCTCGGATCCACATAGACAAGCGTGGAGGCGTGAAAGGCGAGATCCCAGGCCGCGTACCAGGGGTATTCCCATTTGTCTGGCATGGAGATGACATCACAGTTGTTCATATGATGCCACTGCTGATTTCTGAAACCCTGCGCATTCTTAACACCCAGTGGGTCAACCCCACGCTGCTTGAGCCAGGGCGCAATGTCGTAGTTGTAGAACTGTTTGGACCACAACATCCCAGCCATCGCCTGCCTAAACACCAGCTTTTGCTCGGTGCTTAATCCAGCTGGCATGACACAGGTATAAAAGTCATCGCAGTCCTGCCTTCTGCGCTCCAAAATCCAATCAAAGTCTTGATCGGCAGAGTCGCCCTGTGTTTCAAGTGATGACTTGGTCAGTCTTAACTTGATTGTGGTTGATGCATCGGCACCAATCGAGAGGTTGTAAATCGCAGATGCTTTGGTGCCTCGCTGCGCTGGGTTGACAGCCGTTCGCTCGCCGTGAACTAGGTAGCGATTAATCCCGCACTTGGCGTAGGGGGATTGATTTGGTTGCTGGAACAAAATCTCTGTATTTGTTTCGTTGTCCGTAAATACCAGTTCGCTAGCCCCATGGCACTGCAACGTGAAGTCACCCAGCTCGGGATGGAATGCCTGGATGCTTGCTCCACCTGCCGCACTCGAGTTCGCCATCAGCTCAGGCTTAGCGCTTCCCTGATCCCAGGTATTGCGAAACCAGAGGGTTGGCAACACAGCGAGCTTGGCCGTTTGATCGGAACGATTGTGGACAGTTATCTGGATCAGCAGGTCGTCTGGATCAGCCTTGGCGTATTCAACTTCGACATCACAGTATTCATTCTGATCGAAGATCCCCGTGTCGATCAGTTCGTATTCGGGCTCAAAGCGCGACCTGGCCTTGTTGGTGGCAACCAGATCGTCATAGGGATAGGCATTCAGCGGATATTTGTAGAGGTAGCGCATGTAGGCATGCGTTGGCGTTGAGTCCAGGTAGTAGTAGTATTCTTTGACGTCTTCGCCGTGGTTGCCTTCGCTGTTGGTGAGGCCAAACAAACGTTCCTTGATGATCGGATCTTTGCCATTCCAGAGCGCCAAGGCAAAGCAAAGAAGCTGGCGGTCATCGCTGATACCTGCCAGGCCATCTTCTCCCCATTGGTAGGCACGGGATCTGGCCTGATCGTGACTGAAGGATTCCCAAGCATTGCCATCGGGGCTGTCGTCCTCGCGCACCGTGCCCCATTGCCTCTCGCTCAGGTAGGGGCCCCACTTGCGCCACTTTTTCAGTCCCTCGTTTGCCTCAAGCAGGCGTTGATGTTCAGGTGTCTGAGCCGGAGTGGGTTGGCCTGCGGACATTGCAACGGAATGGATTCGTGTTGGTTTGGAGATGTAAGTGAGCGAGGCCTGGCCTGGCTAACGCATTCCGAGTGGCTCCAGTTTTACATCCGCAAGCGCAGCCCCTCCCGTCCCCGTTACCGGTCGACGACCGCAGGGTGGACACCACTGATCGAGCTGCGCCGCGGTGAACTGTGCTTCTGGGGCCCCGCAGCGTCATTACCGCTTTGGTTGAGGGCGTGATCGCCAGCACGGCCCTGCTCTTCGCCAGCCCGGGTGTTGCCTGCCAACGCCTTCAACCTCTCGGAGGCCCTGCCCCCCTCTGCCAGGAAAGATGACGCCTCTCCCTCCCGACCACTTTTCTCACCAGGGGGCTTGATGGAGCAGAGCACTGCGCCGCTACAGCGAGGCCGTTCAAGCTGATGTGAGCAGGCGGATGAGCCCGCCCCACAGGCAAAGCGTGACCCAGATTTCAGGAGCTGGCCATTCACGCGAGCACCCTCTACAACTGGAGGAAGCCCCTCGCGCCAATGGCACCACCGGGGCCATGAAAGGTTTGGGAAGAGACATCAGCCCCCAGCCGCTCCGACTTGTTTTTTTGAGGTCCGGGCTAAAGGCTCCGCGACTGCTACCGGAGGCAGTTTTGGCAACAGCGCGCATGAACTGTTGACCAGGTGGTAACGGCTGAACAGAGCAGCGGCTGTGTTGGTATCAGGAACAGGCGTTGAGCCGTGGGTGCGTGACGGCAGGGGCCTGTTGATCCCGTAGTTCGCGCTGCAGATTGAAGAACAGCAGTGCCGGGTCCCGGTACTGCCGCGGCAGGCTGGTGTGCAGCAGGGACAATCGCTCCCAGCAGAGGGTACGTTGGACCTTCGCCAGAGAAGCTCCGTCTCGCACCAGCAGCCGCATCGCCTTGCAGTACATGGGGTACTGGGCCTCCAGTTCACCGATGCGTAGGCCCGCCGCGGGGGGCACTGTTGCCTGAACCATTGCTGACCTGAGAGGCAACCGCGGGTTCAGAGTGACAGGGAGGACCGGTTTTGGTATGTGTTCCCTGACGCCAAGATGGTGCTTGACACTGTGGGCTGGTTAACCCACTGGAAGCAACTCTGAGCATCTGCGCCAGGGCCTCAACCATCTGCCGCCGCGGTTGATGTTCGCCTTGAAGCTGCTGGTGGTGCAGGGGTGCAGCATCACGGCGTGCAGCCAGCCGCCGATCCCGAACGCTCTTAGATCTTGAGCAGCACGTGTGTCGACGTACTGCTGCAGGATCAGGCTTTGGGAGAAGCCCAGGCCGGATACGAGCTCCATCCGATCGCGAAAGCTCCCGGATCGCGGCTCAGCACGAGCCGAGCCGCAAGCGCACCAGCATCGTTCGTGGGATGGGCAGATTGCACTGGGCAAGCTGCCGCAGAATCGCGTCGAAAAGTAATCGCTATGGGGTTACCACGATTCGGTGGGTGGCAAGAGCAGCTTGAGAAGATCCACTTCCTGGCCGCAGCAGCGAGTCGCGCGCGGGCTACCACTGCTCACGATCAGATCGATCTTCTCGAGTGCAACTGCATCAAGATCAACCCACAGCAGCCGTGCATTCTCGCGCAGCTTTTGAGCTCGAAGGCCTCCACAAAGCCTGATGGCCGCTTCTGCAGGATCCAGATCTTGCAAGCCACCAGGAGAGCTGACCAATCTTGCCTAGCGCTCCAGAGGGTCCAAGTTTTTGCGGCACCGGCCCATGAACCCGACGAGCCAGGCAATGAAGCAGATGCTCCGCTGACAATCCGTTAACGGTGCCCCGGGAGACTTTGCGATCCAGGGCATATTCAAGGCATTGCGCAGCATTTTTAATTCAGTCAAGGGAAATTGAGGCGACCAATCCTCAGGCATGCCTATGACAAATAAGTCCAACTCTCTTTCATTCAGTGAAAGTCCTCAAAACCGCCATTTTGCTTGGATTACTTGGATCCCCAGCACCTCTCTTGGCGGCACCCACTAGCTCCGCCGACATCGATGCAAAAGGAAGCGCCCCAACCTTTTGCAATATCAGCAACGACGGTGGAGTCGTCTCCATGTCGATCTCTCCCCAAGGAGACAGCCTCAGTGGCAATGGCAAGTTCAGCTATGTAGCCAATGGGAACTCAAAGGTGATTCTGAGTGCGGTCTCGCAGTCATCTCCTGAAAGGGCTGCCGCGTCGTCACCACGCATTGAACTGGAAGACCTCGTGGCAAACAGCTCAGGGAGCTCCAGTGCCGGCAGCAAGGAGTCGGGTGGCGTAATCAGAAAGGCAGGTGCCATTACTGCTTCCATCGAGCAGAATAATGCAGCGCGCCTCTTAACCGCGGGTGACTATGCCCTGCAGGCAACTGCCACCTGCACATCCCTCTGAACGATGAGGCTATTCTTTCTGCTAGTAGCAGTTCTGTCGTCTGGGCATGCATATGCCCAGACTGCTTTTCTTGAGAAGAGAGAGTTCAGTGCCAAGACTGGCACGGTGCGGGTCAAGATGGCTGTGTCCCACACACGCAAGACAGCAGCGGAACTCACGGTGCGGTTGAAGGGTCCCGGGAAAGACGAAAGCACCCCTGGCGCAGTTCTAACCCAGGATGTAGTTATTACACCAAGCCAGTTCAAGATACCGCCCAACAAGGTCAGGAAACTGTCTATCAGTTTTCGGCCTGAACCAGCTAAACGAACCCCCTATTTTGCATGTGTCCTTTATCAGCCGCCCATCGAGCGAATGGACCGCGGACCGCAAGGTGGTGGATCCATGCTTTTGGCTACGGAATCATGCTCTCGTTTTTGGGTAATCCCTTAATGGCAGGGGAACGGCTAGAACTAGATAACTTCTCGGCTTACCCTCCTCAGCCCAAGATTGAGCTAGATCTCGACGATGGCAGCACGTGCGCTGTTACAGATCGCGCCCCGCCAACATTGGTTTTCTATGGTCGGCAGCTCAACAGTATTGATCAGCCAAGAGGAGCCACCTTGGGAATGAAAAATGACCTCGGTGGCGGAGTCGCCCTCGTGATTCCACTTGGCGGAACAGGATTCAAGCAAAAGTGTTCAGGCCTGCTACAACTTCAAGAAGGGAGAGCAAAGATGGCCCTGGCAAATCAGATGCTTGAGGCGGGACAGCTTACCGAAGCCGACATGAAAAAGCTTGTTGAAAGGATGCGCGTAGTTCTGGGTATCTAGCCAAAATCGCGAGCGAGAGCCCAAGCAAACCAGTCAGACTGCGCGGCAGTTTACTACGGTTATTTGTCTATTAGCTTGCAATGAAACCGGGTTTACCAGGTTCCTCTTAAGGAAAGTTCGAACAGTGGCGGAGCCTGTAAGATGCAGCAATAGATGCACCATTGACCTGCAGCTTGTGCCAGTGGCAGGCTCCGGATGCATCCCCCAGCAGATCATGTCCGTGGCTGCATGCCTTGAGCTGGCCAGGGAGGGGAATGGGATTGCATCAGCGATGCGGTAGCGGGACAAGGACGCCGCGCAGCCACCTCCATACACGGATGTGTAGCCTTTGCTACAAAGGCCTGGGCTGCTGGCTGCCCTGGCTAGCTGTAGCTGTAGTAAGGGAGCAGATCCATGGCTTTGATGCTGCCAGCCGGACTGATGGAGCTGCTGAGTGCTGAGCTGTGCAGCCCCATTGAGGCCGTCACCATGGCCTGTCAGTGCAACTTGACCCATGCCAAGGGGTTTCTGGTGAGCGCCGGCCAGTTGTTTGAGTTCTGCTTTGACCGGGAACGCCAAGCCGTGCAGATCTGGCCCCGTCTCCAGCTGCAGAGGCACTCCATGCAGCAGGCCTGAAGCGCAGGCGCCGACGCAATGGGCTGCCTGCAGGAAGCGCCATCTGCCTTCTGCTCGGCTGCTCTAGAACCCCCCTGGCACTGAGGCTAAGGGGGGTTCTGTTCTGGCCTGCAGCGTGAGGGATCGCCCGCTGTGCCTGCTCCGTTGGCCCCGGCCTCAGCCATCCCGACGTGACAGGGTTTAAGAGTTCGTTCTGATACAAAAATGATGGTGTGGCGCCGGATCCAGGCTGAACGCCGCCGCGGCCGGGCCTATCAGCCGCGCTTTGCAGCCCGCGATGTCGTTCTCTCCTGGCTGGGGGGGCTGCTGGCGATCACGGCCCTGGCTGGGATCAGCACCTGGAGCCATTACCCCCTGGTCGTCGCTCCCTTCGGGGCATCCACCGTGCTGTTGTTTGGCTATCCCTGCAGCCCCCTGGCCCAGCCGCGCAACATTGTTCTCGGCAACACCCTGGCGGCCATGCTGAGCGTGGCATGCGTCACAGCCCTCGGCACGGCGCCCTGGTCCATGGGCCTGGCGGTGGGGCTCACCATTGCCCTGAGCCAACAACTGCGCTGCCTGCATCCCCCGGCTGGCGCTGTGGCTCTGTTGGGCGTGTTGGTGAAGGCCCAGCCTGGTTTTGTCCTGATGCCGATGCTGGCGGGTTCGCTGCTGCTCACGCTCCTGGCGGCGCTGTTCAGCCGCCTGCACCAAGCCAATGAGCCCTATCCCCACCACTGGTGTTGATGAGCAGCAGTTCAGCCCCGGCCGGGGGGTGGGGGACAGCGCGACGCCACAGCCGAGGGTGTTGGGGAGGAAGCTCGATCAGAGCTGCTCCTGCAGGGTCTTGATCTGGGCCGTGCCCATCACCGTCTTGAAGGGCGGCATCACTGTCGGGAAAGCCTTCAGCATGGTGGAGATGGTTTGTTGCTTGGCAGCCAGCTGGGGGGCTGCAGCGGGTTCGCTGGTGGCAGCCACCAGCAGAAGCTGTTGCGCTTCGAGCAGGAAGCCCCTGACGTCTTGATACTCAATCACCTCCACCACCTGATTCCCCGCAACGGCTGCGCCGTATTCCTCCACGGCAGACTGAGCCAACTGGTGAACCACATTCACCACGGTTGGCAGCTGCTTAGCCGTGGGTCCAAACACGGCCTGGGCCGCAGCCGCGATGGCTTTCTGGGCCTTAGCCAGCTTCTGGGAGGTGGATGGGGCCTTGGGATTCAGGCGCACCTGCTGGCGCAGCTCGTCCAAGGTGGCCAGGTCTGGAGGGATTTGGCGACGTTCTTGGGCCTGATTGTTCTGGCCTATGTAGCCACGGCCGAACTGGTCAAGCCTTGGTTCTACCCGAACGTCGGCGACACTTCAGCGAACCACCGCAGCGTGCTGTTCGGACCAGCGGCCATCCCTTGAGGGGAAGGTGCTGCAGTGCCGCACCGGAGTGGCACTTTCCATCAAGCCCGTCCTTACAGATCACTTAGACGCAACAGCGGTCGTGATCAGCCACTCCCTCCCGACCGCATTCGCCACCCAACTGAGCGCCACGCTGATCGGTATCGGCATGGTGATCTTTGCCGTTTCCGCGATCACGCAGTCCTTGCATCGGTGAATGGACCGCAGGCAAAGATGGATCGGAGTCGGCCTGACGGCGGCACTCATGGCTGCAGCGGCTCCGGTGGTGGCCCATGCCTCTGCATCTGATCGATCGGAGCGGCGAGCCAACGCACGCGCTGTCCACAGCCCCAACATCCGATGGCTGCGCTGGAGCCCACCAATCTGCTGCTGCTGGCCTGTGCGCTGATCTACCTCTGGATCGGTGAGCCAGCTGAGGCCGCCATCCTGCTGGTGTTCGTGGCCGCCATCAGCGGCCTGGATGCCGTGCAGCAGCACCGCAGCCGCCGGGCCCTGGCGGAGCTGGCGCGGCTGGCTGCACCGGCGGTGCCGTTGCGGCGCCAGGGCCAAGACCTCAGTCTCCCGCCCGATCAGGTGCAACGCGGCGATCTCTTACGCCTGGAAGAAGGCGATCGCGTTGCTGCCGACGCCCAGATCACCGAGGCGGCAGGGTTATGGCTGGATGAATCCTTGCTCACCGGCGAGGCCTTGCCAGTGCTGAGGCAACGCATCGGTGAACCAATCCAGGCCGGTGCGTTGGTAGCCAGCGGCCGCGGCTGGGCGGAGGTGGTGGCCACGGGGGCCGATACCGAACTCGGGCGCATCGGAGCGAGCCTGCTGCAGGTGAAACCACCGCTCACGCGCCTGCAGCGACAGACCCGGCGACTCACCAGTCGTCTCACCATCGGCACCCTGGCCTTAACCGTTTCCCTGCTGCTCATCCACGGCGCCGCCACCGGACGCTGGAGCGAGGCACTTCTGGCCGCCCTGGCGCTGGCCCTGGCGCTGTTGCCCAATGAGATCCCGGTGGTGCTGGCCCTGTTCCTGGCCCTCGGTGGCTTGCGCCTCGGCCGGATCGGAGTGCTCGCCCGTTGGCCAGCGGCGGTGGAGAGCCTGGGCAGCACCACGGTTCTGGCGGTCGACAAGACAGGCACGCTCACCCAGAACCGCATGGCCGTGGCAGCGCTGCTCACCTGGCCGGGTGCGGATTGCTGGCGCCCGCACCTGCCCTTGGCAGAACCATGGCATCGCTTGCTCGAATTCGCGGTGCTGGCCAGCCGGCCAGATCCGGTGGATGCCATGGAGGTGGCGATCCAACGGCTGGCCAGTGAGCGGCTGCGGCACCAGGACAGCGACCATCTCCATCCCGACTGGCCCTTGCTGGGGGAGTACCCCATCACACCGGACCTGCTGGTGGTCTCCAAGCTCTGGAGCGACGCCGACGGAACTCAACACATCGCCGCCAAGGGAGCACCGGAAGCGATCGCCGCGCTCTGTCATCTAGATCCGGGTCACGCCGCGCGGCTGTCGCAGGCGGCCGAAGAGCTCAGCCAGGAAGGCCTGAGGGTGTTGGCGGTGGCCAGTGGGCTTGATGGGGCTCCGCGTCATCCCGACCTGACCACGACGGAGCAGGCACCGTTGCCACCCCAGGTGCACGACTTCCTGTTTGAACCGATCGGCCTGATCGCACTGGCGGATCCAATTCGGCCTGAGGTACCGGCAGCGATCGCACGGGCCCAGGCCGCAGGGGTGCGGGTGGTGATGATCAGCGGCGATGCACCGGCCACGGCGCGCTCCATCGCCGACCAGGCGGGGTTGCCTCAGGGCGAGCCGATCTGCGGCGCTGAGCTGGAGCAACTCGAGCCAAGGCAGTTGGTCCACCGGATCCGGAACACAGCGGTGTTCGCACGGGTGATGCCGCAGCAGAAATTGCAGCTGGTGCGGGCCCTGCAGGCCGCCGGTGAGGTGGTGGCCATGGGTGGCGATGGCGTCAACGACGCACCAGCCCTCAAGGCCGCCGACATCGGCGTTGCCATGGGCAAACGTGGCACGGCCGTGGCACGGGAAGCCGCCGATCTGGTGCTGCTCCGTGATGACTTCAGTGCCCTGGTGGAAGCGCTGGCCCTGGGGCGTCGGATCGAGGCCAACCTGCATCGGGCCCTCGGATACACGCTGGCGATCCACCTGCCAATCGCCGTCCTGAGCCTGTTGCCCCTGCTGCTGCCTCAGCTGCCCTTGCTCCTGCTGCCGGTGCACATCGCCCTGCTCCATCTGGTGATCGACCCGGCCTGCACCGTGGTGTTTGAGGGAATTCCGGCAACGCCGCAGTTGATGCAGCAACCGCCCAGGCCTGCCGATGCGCGCTTGTTCACGGTTCAAACCTGGCATCAGGCCCTGGTTCAGGGAGGACTGCTCTGCGCCCTGGTGCTGGGAGCGGCCTTCTGGCCAGATCTGGCGGTGCCGGAGCGGCGCGGCTGGGTGTTTGCCCTCCTCCTGCTCGGCGGCGGGGTCTTGGTGTGGTGGAACGGCGATCGCCGCAGCACCCTCACCCACGCTGGCTCGCTGATCGGTGTGGGGCTGTGGCTGCTGGTGCAGGCGATTCCAGGCCTGGCACCCCTGTTGGGGCTGGCGCCAACACCCCCCGCTCTGGCCTTGGGGTTGACGGCGCTGGTGCTTGTGCTGGTGTCGGTGCCGGCGAAGCGCAGCTCTGCTGCAGCCAGGCTGGATGGCATCCCGGGC
>JBIIQU010000180.1:0-3473 GCA_044341905.1 Vulcanococcus sp.
GATTCATCTCCATGAGTCGCTCCCTGGCGACCACCACACCTGTCCAGGGGAATCGACCCTCGCTCCAGGATCTCCCGGCTGGATTGGATCCGGCGCGACTGCCTAGCCATGTGGCTGTGATCATGGACGGCAATGGCCGCTGGGCACGGCGCCGCAATCTGCCCCGCGTGATGGGCCATCGCGAGGGGGTGGAAGCCCTCAAGCGCACCCTGCGGCTCTGCAGCGATTGGGGGATCGGCGCCCTTACGGCCTATGCCTTCTCCACGGAGAACTGGAGCCGCCCCGGGGAGGAGGTGAGTTTCCTGATGACCCTGTTTGAACGGGTGCTGGCCCGCGAACTCGGGGCTCTGGAGCGGGAACAGGTGCGGATTCGCTTCCTCGGCGACCTCGATCAGCTGCCCCAGGGATTGCAGGAGTTGATTGCCAATGCCGAGGCCCGCACGGCTGTCAACAGCGGCATCCACTTCAACGTGTGCACCAACTACGGCGGTCGCCGCGAACTGGTGCGGGCCGCCCGGGCCCTGGCCCAAAAGGCCGTGCTCGGGGAGCTTGAGCCCCAGCAGATTGATGAGCAGGCCTTTGCCGCCGAGCTCCACACCGCCGGGGAGCTCGATCCCGATCTGCTGATCCGCACCAGTGGTGAGCACCGCATCAGCAACTTCCTGCTCTGGCAGCTCGCCTACGCCGAACTGCACATCACCGATGTGCTGTGGCCCGATTTCAACGAGCAGGCCCTGGTGCAGGCCCTGCTCGACTACCAGAGCCGCCAGCGCCGCTTCGGTGGCGTGGAACCCGTTTCGCCCTGACTTTTCCTCCGCCCTTGACCGCCACCCTCGCCCAACCGGCCTTCGCCCTCCGCCACGACTGGACCACTGCTGAGATCCAGGCGCTGTTGGAACTGCCGTTGATGGAGCTGCTCTGGCGGGCCCAGGCGGTGCATCGCGCGGCCAACCCCGGCTACCGGGTGCAGCTGGCCTCGTTGCTGAGTGTCAAAACCGGCGGGTGTGAGGAGGACTGCGCCTATTGCCCCCAGTCGATGCACAACAGCAGCGATGTGACAGGCCGGCCGGAGCTGGAGGTGGAACCGGTGCTGGCCAGGGCCCGGGTGGCCAAGCAGGCCGGTGCCCATCGCTTCTGCATGGGTTGGGCCTGGCGCGATATCCGCGACGGGGCTCCCTTCGAGGCGATGCTGCAGATGGTGCGCGGCGTGCGGGAGTTGGGCCTGGAGGCCTGCGTCACCGCCGGCATGCTCACCGACAGCCAGGCGGCTCGCCTGGCCGAGGCGGGCCTCACCTCCTACAACCACAACCTGGACACCAGTCCGGAGCATTACGACCAGATCATCACCACCCGCACCTACCAGGAGCGGCTGGAAACCCTGGCGCGGGTGCGGCAGGCGGGCATTTCCATGTGCTGCGGCGGCATCATCGGCATGGGCGAGAGCACCACGGATCGGGCCTCCTTGCTGCAGGTGCTGGCGTCCATGGAGCCCCATCCCGAGAGCGTGCCGATCAATGCCCTGGTGGCCGTGGAGGGTACGCCGCTGGAGGAGCTGCCGCCGGTGGATCCCCTGGAGCTGGTGCGCATGGTGGCGGTGGCCCGCATCCTCATGCCCCGCAGCCGGGTGCGCCTCAGCGCCGGCCGGGAAACCATGAGCCGCGAGGGCCAGGTGCTCTGCCTGCTGGCCGGGGCCGATTCGATCTTTTATGGCGACACCCTGCTCACCACCGGCAACCCCGATGTGGCGGCCGATCGGGAGCTGCTGGCTGCGGCGGGCGTGAGCGCCTGGGAGGAGCCGCTCTCCTGAGCGATGCCATGGGGGTGCAGGTGGCTGCCTTCTATTGCTTTGCCGCGATGGCGGAGCTGCCGCCGCTGCGCGTTGCGCTGCAGGAGCTGGCCACTGCGGGCCAAGTGCGGGGCACGATCCTGCTGGCGGAGGAGGGGGTGAACGGCACCATCAGCGGGCCGGAACCTGGGGTGCAGGCGGTGCTGGCCCGGTTGCGGGCGGTGCCTGGGCTGCAGGGGCTGGAAGCCAAGCTGAGCTGGGCAGACCAGCAGGCCTTTCACCGGCTGAAGGTGCGGTTGAAACGCGAGATCGTCACCATGGGGTGCCCCACGGTGAAGCCGGCGGATGCGGTGGGCACCTACGTGCCGCCGCAGCAATGGGATGCCCTGATCCGTGATCCAGACACCCTGGTGATTGATACCCGGAATGCCTACGAGGTGGCCGTGGGCAGCTTCGCGGGGGCGATCGATCCGGGCACGGCCAGTTTCCGGGAGTTCCCGGACTGGGTGGAGCGGGAGCTGCGCCCCCTGGTGGCCGAGCGACAACCCAAGGCCATCGCCATGTTCTGCACCGGTGGCATTCGCTGCGAGAAGTCCACCGCTTACCTCCTGCAACAGGGGTTTGAGGGGGTCCATCACCTGCAGGGGGGCATCCTCAAGTACCTCGAGCAGATGCCCGAGCAGGGCAGCAGCTGGCAGGGCGAATGTTTCGTGTTTGACCAGCGGGTGAGCCTGAACCACCGCCTGGAGCCCGGCTCCTATGCCCTCTGCCATGCCTGCGGCCTGCCGGTCTCCCCTGACGATCAGGCCTTACCGAGCTATGTGCGGGGTGTGAGCTGCCGCCATTGCCTGGAGCGCTTCAGCGATGCCGATCGGGAACGCTTCGCTGAGCGTCAGCGGCAAATGGAGTGGGCCCGTCGCCGCGGTGAGCAGCACATCGGTGGCTGAGGCTCTGCCGGTTCTCTATAGCTTCCGGCGTTGCCCCTACGCCATGCGGGCCCGGCTGGCCCTGGCGGCAGCCGGTCTGCAGCCCGGCCGCGATCTGGAGCTGCGGGAGGTGGCCCTGAAGGCGAAGCCGCCGGAGCTGCTGGAGGCCTCCGCCAAGGGCACGGTGCCGGTGTTGGTGTTGCCGGATGGCGGGGTGCTGGAGCAGAGCCTGGCGATCATGGGCTGGGCCCTGGAGCAGGCGGATCCCCAGGGCTGGTTAGCGGGGTGGGATGGGGCGGCGCAGGCGCAGATGCAGGCCTTGATCGCTGAGAACGATGGCCCCTTCAAGCACCATCTCGATCGCTTCAAATATCCCCACCGCTATGGCGACGCTGGCCTGGCCGAGCGCCCTGCGCACCGGGCGGCGGCTCTGGCGATCCTGCGGGGCTGGCAAGAGGGGCTCGCCGGTGGGGGCTGGTTGCTGGGTGATCGCCCCTGCCTGGCCGACTGGGCGCTGCTGCCCTTTGTGCGCCAGTTCCGCCTGGCGGATCCCGAGGCCTTTGATGCGGCGGAACACCTTGTTCCCCTGCAGGCCTGGCTGGCGCGGTTTCTGGTATCGCCGGAGCTGGCTGCCGTGATGGCGGAGCCCTGGACGGATCGCTCCCCCTGGCGCTCCCCCGGCTGGCTGTATCACCTGGCGCTGCGGCCAGAGTGGACCAGCGCGCGCCGCGACGGCGCGTATGCCCGATCCACCCGCGGCC
>JBIIQU010000181.1:0-3467 GCA_044341905.1 Vulcanococcus sp.
CGCCTCCTGCTGTTGCACCTGCTCACTCACGATCGCCTCGAGGTCGCGGTCGGAGATCTCGCGCTTGCGATCCGCCAGCTCCTTGAACCGGGCGAAGGCGTCATCGAGGGCCTGGCGCTCGAGCGTGTAGCCCAGCTCCTCCAAACGAGCCCGAAAGGCACTGCGGCCGCTCAGCTTGCCCAGGGAGATCCGGTTATCGGCCAGGCCGATGGTGCGGGCGTCGATGATCTCGTAGGTGAGGCGGTTCTTGAGCACACCATCCTGGTGAATCCCGCTCTCATGGGCAAAGGCATTGGCCCCCACAATCGCCTTGTTGGGCTGCACCGCCATGCCGGTGAGATTGCTCACCAGCCGGGAGGTCTTGGTGATCTCCTCAGTGCGCACGCCCGTGAGCGGCTCGCTGCTCTCAGCAGGACGGCCCAGGAAGGGATTGAAGTAGCTGCGGCGCACATAGAGGGCCATCACCAGCTCCTCGAGGGAGGCATTGCCAGCCCGCTCGCCGATGCCGTTGATGGTGCACTCCAATTGGCGGGCACCGTTCTTCACCGCCTCCAGGAAGTTGGCCACCGCCAGGCCCAGGTCGTTGTGGCCATGCACCGAGATCACCGCTTGATCGATGTTGGGCACGTGGCGGTTGATGCCATCGATCAGGGCCCCGAATTCAGCGGGGGTGGCGTACCCCACCGTGTCCGGGATGTTGATGGTGGTGGCCCCGGCGGCAATGGCCGCCTCGATCACCTGATACATGAACTCCGGATCGGAGCGGCCGGCGTCCTCGCAGGAGAACTCCACGTCGTCCACCAGGGAGCGGGCGTAGGCCACCATCTCGCCGGCGATCTGCAGCACCTCAGAGCGGCTCTTGCGCAGCTTGTGCTCGAGGTGAATGTCGCTGGTGGCGATGAAGGTGTGGATCCGCTTGTGAACAGCGGGGGCCACGGCCTCGGCACAGGCCTTGATGTCGCCCTGGGCCGCCCGAGCCAGGCCGCAGATCACCGGACCATCGGCCGTGCCCACCGTGGCGGCGATGCGCTGCACGGCGTTGAAATCACCGGGACTCGCAAAGGGAAAGCCGGCCTCGATGATGTCCACCCCGAGGCGAGCCAGCTGCTGAGCGATCGCCAGCTTCTCCTCGAGATTGAGGCTGGCGCCAGGAGATTGCTCCCCATCGCGCAGGGTGGTATCGAAGATCAATACCCGGCCGGGATCGCGGGCCATGGCGGCTACAAGTCGGAATGGTTATGAGTTAGCCCCAGTCTAGGGGTGCGGCGTGGCGCCGGCCTGTGGTGGTCAGCTCGAACGGCTGAACACAGGGGCCTGGAGGGCCTCGGCCTTCTCCAGCTGGGGCCGCAGGCTGGCCAGATCCACAAAGCGATCGGCCGCGTTGCGCAGCTCTCGCGGCACCATGCCATCGGTGCTCATCACCACAATCTTGAGGCCCCGGGCCCGCAGCACCTCCACCAGGCGCTCCAGATCGCGGCTGCCACTCAGCAGCCACACCTCATCCGTGCGGTGGGCCACCGCCATCAGATCGATGGCGATCTCCACGTCCAGGTTCGCCCTGGCGAACTGGCGCTGCTCGGGGTCGTTGCCGAATTCCCGCAGGGGCTTGGCCCGCACCGTGAAGCCCAGGCTGGTGAGGGCATCGCGGAAGGGCCGCTGATCGGTGGGGTCCTTCAGGCCGGTGTACCAGAAGGCACTGCCGATCTCCAGGCCAGGGGTGGCCGTGGCGTACTCCAGCAGCCGGCGCGGGTCGAAGAACCAGCCCAGCTTCTGCTGGACGTAGAACATGCTGTGGCCATCGACCGCCAAAGCCAGCTGCATCGGCACCCCATCACTGAGCTTGAGCCTAGAAGCTGCACCTAAAGTTGCCGCACTGCGAGGTGGGCCCTTGGCCGCCGGCGACCTGGCCCTGGTGCTTCACGCGCACCTCCCCTATGTGCATTCCAGCGAGCCTGGCTCCCTGGAGGAGGACTGGTACTTCCAGGCCCTGCTCGAGTGCTACATCCCCCTGCTGGAAACCCTGGAGGCGGCAGCCGCCGATCCCGCCCAGAGCCCACGGCTGAGCCTGGGCCTCTCGCCCACGCTGCTGTCGCTGCTGAGCAGCGCGGAGCTCAGCCGCCGCTTCGGCCCGTGGCTCACGGTGCGGCTGGAGCTCCTGGAGCAGGCTCCCAGCAGCCATGGCGCTGCCGCCGCCGCCCTGGCCGAGCGGCTCGAGCACACGGCCGCCATCTGGCAAGGCTGCAACGGCGATCTGCTGCCCCGCTTCCGCCTGCTGCAACAGGCGGGCGTGCTCGATCTGCTCACCTGCGCCGCCACCCACGGCTACCTGCCCCTGCTGCGCGACTGCCCCGAGGCCGTGCGGGCCCAGCTGCTCACGGCGGTGCGGGAGCACGAACGCCTGCTGGGAGCGCGCCCCCAGGGCATCTGGCTGCCGGAATGCGCCTATTACGAGGGGCTCGATCGGCTGCTGGTGGGCTGCGGCCTCCGCTACGCGATCCTCGACGCCCACGGCCTGCTGCACGGCCTGCCACGGCCCCGCTATGGGGTGTATGCCCCCATCTGCACCCCCGCGGGCATGGCGTTCTTCGCCCGCGACAGCGAATCCACCCTGCCGGTGTGGAGCGCCCGCGAGGGCTACCCCGGCGACGCCAGTTACCGCGAGTTCCACCGCGACCTGGGCTGGGATCTGCCCGCAGAGGAACTCAGCCAGCGCGGCATCGACTGCCCCCGGCCCCTCGGCCTCAAGCTGCACCGGGTGAGCGGGCGCCAGTGCCCCCTCGATCAGAAACAGGCCTACAACCCCGAGGCCGCCCTGGCTTCGGTGCGCCGCGACGCAGCCCACTACCTGGAGGGTCGGTCCCAGCACCTGCAGGGGCTGGGCAGCGCCATGGAGCGCCGCCCCCTGCTGGTGGCCCCCTTCGATGCGGAGCTGTTTGGCCACTGGTGGTTTGAAGGGCCGCAATTCCTGGGGGAACTGTTCCGTCAAGCCCCAGCAGCCGGGGTGGGCCTGGTGACCCTGCGGGAGAGCCTCAGCCGCGGCGATGCCCTGCAGCTCTGCCAGCCCTCCCCCTCCAGCTGGGGACAAGGGGGCTACCACCACTACTGGTTGAACGAGAGCAATGCCTGGGTGATCCCCGAGTGGCACCGGGCCTCGCGGGCCATGGTGGCGCGGGTGGCCAAGGGGGTCGGCAGTGCCGAAGCCCGCGACCTGCTGCATCAGGCAGCCCGCGAACTGCTGCTGGCCCAGAGCTCGGACTGGAGCTTCATCCTGCGGGCCGGCACCACCACCGAACTGGCCCGCGAACGCATCCAGCGGCACCTCACCCGCTTCTGGCGACTGTTGGAGGCCATCGACACCGGCAATCCTCCCCCCGCGGACTGGCTGGAGGCCGTGGCCCGTGAGGATGGCCTGTTCCCCCTCGTGAATGCGGCCGACTGGGCCCGGCTGCCAACCCCATGACCACCCT
>JBIIQU010000182.1:0-3457 GCA_044341905.1 Vulcanococcus sp.
CCGCCGGTGCCCCCGGGGCTGGCCCCGATGAACATCAACACGATCATCAGCAGCAGACCCGCATCCGTGATCACCTCTGCCGAGAGGGGGATGGTGTTGAACCCAGCCGTGCGGGTGGTGACCGACTGAAACAGCGTGATCTGCAGCTTCTGCCAGAGGCTGTAGTTGCCCATGGCCTCGGCATCGAAGCCGAAGTGTTCGGTCACCAGCAGCCCCAGGGCCCCCACCACGATCAGCAGCACCGTGGTGCGCAGCACCAGGCGGGTGTGCAGGCTGAGGCGGCGCAGGCGCTGCAGGCGTGAGCGATTCACCCAGAGATCGTTGGTGACGCGCCAGCCAATGCCGCCGATCACGATCATGGCGGCGATCACCGCATTCACCACCGTGTTGTCGCGGTAGGCCTCGAGGTTCTTGGCCCAGAGGCCGAAACCGGCGTTGTTATAGGCACTGATCACATGGAACATCGATGCCCACAGGCGCTGACCCGGGTTCTCGATGTCGGTGAAGCCAAAGGCGTAGAGCACCACCGTTCCCAGGCCCATCACACAGCTGGCGGTGAGCAGGATGTTGTTGAAGGTGGGACCAATCCCCCCCACACCGAATTCATCGAGGGCACGGCCCCGGTCGAGGCGGCGGCGCAGGCCAGAGCGGCCCTGCACGAAGCCCTGCAGGAAGGTGGTGATGGCCATCAGGCCCAGGCCGCCGGTCACGATCAGTCCGGAGAGCACGATCTGGCCCAGCAGGGTGAGATCGCGATCCACCACGATGATCGAGAGGCCCGTCACCGTGATGGCGGAGGTCACCGTGAACAGGGCCTGCCACAACCCCACGTCGTCACTGGAGCACAGCGGGGAAGCCAGCAGAAAGGTGCCCACCACGATCACCAGCAGGCCCGTCACAACGGTGAACTGGGGCACCGTGAGCTGGTGGCGCCAACGCTGCACAGCAGACAGCGCGTTGGCCAAAGAGGCGTGGGTCATCCAGCCGCTACGGGTTTAATCGTCAAACCGTAGGTAAGGTCCGGTCCAACCCGAAAGGCCAGGCCCGCCCATGAACCCGATCGTTGTGCTCATCGTCCTGGGGGCGGTGATCCTGGTGGGTTCAGCGATCGCCACGGGAGTGGAGGCCGCCATCCTCACGGTGAGTCCGATCCAGGTGCACACCCTCACCCAGCAACGGGTGCCGGGATCCCGCGCCCTGGAACGGATCAAGGCCCGGCCGGGACGGGCCTTGGCCCTGCTGGTGGTGGCCAACAACCTGTTCAACATCTCCGGCTCGATGCTGCTGGGCAGCCGGGCCGATGAGGTGTTTCACGGCGGCTATGGCGGCGCCATGGGTTTGGTGATCTTCAACGTGGTGTTCACCCTGCTGGTGATCCTGTTTGCCGAGATCCTGCCGAAGGCCATCGGCAACAACTTCGCCATGCCCATCTCCCTGGTGGCCTCCAGGGCCCTGCTGATCCTCGAGCGGCTCAGCCTGCCGCTGCTGCTGCTGCTGGAAAAGCTGATGCCCGCGATCACCGCCGAGGCCGAGCTCACCACCAACGAGCGCGAGATCCACCTGATGGCCCGGCTGGGCTCCCAGCAAGGACAAATCGAGGCCGATGAGGCGGCCATGATCGGCAAGGTCTTCGCGCTCAACGACCTCACGGCGCGCGACCTGATGGTGTCGCGGGTGGCCACCCCCTCCCTGGCGGGGGCCACCACGCTGGTCTCGGCCCAGGAGGAGATCCTCGCCGCCCCGGAGGACGCCTGGTGGGTGGTGCTGGGTGAGGAGGTGGATGAGGTGCTGGGGGTGCAGAGCCGCGAGGAGGCCCTCACCGAACTGTTGCGGGGCAACGGGGAATGCTCGGTGAGTGAGCTCTGCGAAGCACCCCAGTTCGTGCCGGAGATGATCCGCGCCGACCGCCTGCTCACCACCTTCCGCCGCGGTGACAAGACCTCCGTGCGCGTGGTGGTGGATGAATTCGGGGCCTTTGTGGGGCTGGTGAGTGCCGCCGACATCCTCGGTGTGCTGGCGGGCTGGAAACGGGTGCAGACCGAACCCGGCGTGCCTCAGGGCTGAGAGCGAGGCACCTGCCGGCGCAGGGACAGCCAATAGAGCCCACTCACCACCAGGGCGCTGATCAGGCCTACCACGGTGGAGCCCAGCAGCAGGCGGCTGCTGAAGGCGGCACCCAGGTCCCACAGGGCCCCTTCCTTGATCTGGTTCAGGGAAGGGAAGCCAGGGCCCACCCCGAGGAGCCAACTGCCCACCTGGTAGTTGAACCAGTAGAGGGGCAGTGAGGTGAGCGGATTGCTGATCCAGGTGCCGGCGGCCGCCAGCAGGTGGTTGCCGCGCACCAAGCTGGCCAGGGCAACGCCGAGCACGATCTGCAGCCCGAAGAAGGGGTAGCAGCCGGTGAACACCCCGGCGGCCAGGCCCCGGGCCCGCTCGCCGTGGCTGCCCTCATGGCGCCAGAGCCAGATCAGCCGCTGCTTCAGCAGCCTCAACCATGATTTGTGGCGGAGTCGCCGCGAACCCCGGCGGGTCATAGGTAGAAGCCCACCGTGGTGACCACCCGGGTGCCCTGGGCCCGCAGGGCACTGCGCAGGGCGATGGTGCTCTGGTTGTGGAGCAGGTTCTCCCAGCGATGCCGGGTCACGAACACCGGCAGCACCACGGTGCAGAAGCGATCGCGATCTTTTTTGTGCTGGATCTCGAACTGCTGCACGAACTGCACCACCGGATCGATCAGGGAGCGATAGGGAGACTCCAGCACCACCAGGGGGATCTCGGGCAGCTGACGCTGCCACTGCTCCTGGAACGCCTGCGCTTTGCCCAGGCCGAGATCCACGTGCACAGCCACCAGATCCCTGGAGATGCTGCGGGCGTAGCGCACGGCTTCAAAACTGCCCCGGTGCAGCTGGCCCACTAGCACCACCACAGGGGCACCCCCACCGGCCGGAGCCGGGGGCAGGGTGAGCCTTTTATCCGTAGCCAGGCGCAGCCGCTTGGACACACTGCGGTAGTGGCCGTGGATCGTGAGGAACAGAGACACCAGCAGCGGCACGGCCAACACCACCAGCCAGGCCCCCTGGCTGAATTTGCTGTAGAGCAACACGCCCGTCACCACTGCCGTGACGGCGCTGCCAAACCCATTCACCAGGGCCTTGCCCTGCCAGCCGCGGGTCTTGTCCTTCCACCAATGCACCACCATCCCGGCCTGGGAGAGGGTGAAACTGAGAAACACCCCAACGGCATAGAGGGGGATCAGCCGGGTCACACTGCCGCCAAACACCAACAGCAACACACCAGCAAATCCACTGAGGGCGAGGATGCCGTTGCTGAACACCAGCCGATCCCCCAGGGAGGTGAGCTGGCGGGGCAGATAGCCATCCTGGGCCAGGAAATTGGCCAGCCGGGGGAAATCGGCGTAGGCGGTGTTGGCCGCCAATAGCAGGATCAACAAGGTGGA
>JBIIQU010000183.1:0-3438 GCA_044341905.1 Vulcanococcus sp.
TGGGCTTGGCGCTGGCCCCCCCGGAGGCCCTGGCCGGGGGTGATCTGGCCTGCAATCAGGCGATCCTGGAGGCCGTGCTGCAGGGCCGAGGCACGGCGGCCCAGCGGGATGTGGTGGCGCTCAATACTGCCCTGGTGCTCTGGGCTGCAGGTCGGGCCGAGAGCGTGCCTGCCGGCGTGGATCCCGCTCTGGAGGCCCTGGCCAGCGGTGCGGCCTGGCAACGGCTGGAAGCGCTGCGCGGCGCCCTGGCCTGAAGGGCCTTGCGGGATGATGGGTGCCTATGACGACAGCCCCCTCCCCGAACCCCGCCCTGTTGGTGCTGGCCGATGGCCTGGTGCTGCGCGGTGAAGCCTTCGGCGCCAGCGGTACCGCCATCGGAGAGGTGGTGTTCAACACCGGCATGACCGGGTATCAGGAGGTCATGACGGACCCGAGCTACTCGGGCCAGCTCGTGACCTTCACCTACCCCGAACTGGGCAACACCGGTGTGAACAGCGCCGACCAGGAGGCTGATTCGCCCCACGTGCGCGGCGTGATCGCCCGGCAGCTGGCGCCCGTGCCCAGCAGCTGGCGCAGCGAGGACACCCTGGAGGCTTGGTTGCAGCACCACAACGTGGTGGGCATCAGCGGCATCGACACGCGGGCCCTGGTGCGGCACCTGCGCGAGGGCGGTGCCATCAATGGCGCCATCAGCACCGATGGCCGCAGCCCTGAGCAGCTGCTGGAGCAGGTGCGTTCAGCCCCTTCGATGGCCGGCCTCAACCTGGCTCAGACGGTGAGCACCGCCGAGCCCTACACCTGGACCAGCCTCTGCCCCGCGGCTTTCGACCAGCGCCGCCAGGCCACCCCTGCCACCCCCTATCGGGTGGTGGCGATCGACTTCGGCATCAAGCGGGCCATCCTCGAGCGCCTGGCGGCCCATGGTTGCGCCGTCACGGTGCTGCCGGCCGACGCCAGTCTGGAGCAGGTGTTGGCCCTGCAGCCCGAAGGGGTGTTTCTCTCCAACGGCCCCGGTGATCCGGCGGCTGTGACCAGCGGCATTGCCCTGGCCCAAGGCCTGGTGCAGCAGCCCGATCTGCCGGTGTTCGGCATCTGCCTCGGCCACCAGATCCTTGGCCTGGCCCTGGGGGGCAGCACCTACAAGCTCGGCTACGGCCACCGCGGCCTCAACCACCCCTGCGGCAGCACGGGCCTGGTGGAGATCACCAGCCAGAACCACGGCTTCGCCCTCGCGGCCGATTCCCTCGACCCCGCTGAGGTGGAGATCACCCACTTCAACCTCAACGACCGCACCGTGGCCGCCCTGGCTCACCGCCGTTTGCCCCTGTTCGGCGTGCAGTACCACCCGGAGGCCAGCCCTGGTCCCCACGACGCTGACCACCACTTCGGTCGCTTCGTGGCGCTGATGGCGGAGCGCCGCTGACGCAACTGATTTGTTGCGGAGCCGCCCAAGCCCGAAACCGTCATTACACTTCGGTCGCTCGTGACGTTCGGGGCCAGTAGCCATCACTGATCTGCAGCGATTGACCGTGTCCCTCAGGGGCGGCTACGAGCAGCAGGACGGCTGTCTGCTGTTCAGCTTCACAGGCCAGCTGGATGCCTATTCGGACAAGCAGTTTCTCGCCTTCATTGCCGAACACCGACCCGCCAAGGCGCAGCCCCTGGTGATCGATCTGAGCCGTATCGATTTCATCGATTCCTCCGGGCTTGGCGTGCTTGTGCAACTCGCCAAGCAGTGCAACGACGCCAAGATCCAATTTCTGGTGGTTGGCAATGCCCGGGTCGTGCAGACGGTGAAACTGGTGAGACTCGAGGAGTTCCTGCATCTCCAGCCCGATCTCGACACCGCCCTCGGCGCCATCGCCGCCTGAATTCGGCACGGCCAGCTGGTTGGCTCAGCTCTCGCCCCCGGCTGTCCAGGGGGAGTTGGGTCCCCTGCAGTTGGCCTGGCTCGGCGATGCGGTGTGGGAGTTGCACCAGCGGTTGCGCCGCTGCCGGCAAGCGGGCCGTAGTGCCGACCTGCACAGGGCCGTGGTGGCCGATGTGCGGGCCGATGCCCAATCGGCCGCCCTGGAAAAACTGGAAGCCAGCGGTGTTCTGACCGACGCCGAGCTAGAGCTGGTACGTAGGGGACGCAACCGGGCTGGCCGGGGTCCTCGCAAAGGGGAGGCCGGTCTTTATGGCCGTGCGACGGGATTTGAGACAATGGTGGGCTGGCTCTTTCTTCAGGATCCCGGCCGGCTCGCGCAGCTGTTGGATCAACTCGAGGACGCCGACCCATAAACCCATTGCCTGCTTGATATGAGCCCTCGTTTTGATCGCCGCCCCGACCGTGGCCAGGGAGCTGGCGCTGGTGGGGGTGGTGGCTACAGGGGCGGAGAGCGCGGCGGCGCCCGCAGCGGCGGTGGTGGCAAGCCCGGGCGTCCCGCCTTCGGCAGCCGTGGGGGCTCCAGACCCTTCGCTCCCCGTGGCGAATGGCGCCCCGAGGGCGGCGACCGCCCCGAGCGCAGTGATCGGGGCGACCGCCCAGAACGCGGCGACCGCGGCGATCGTGGTGGTCGCAGTTCCATGGGTGAAGGCCGCCCCGCTGGCGGTCGCAAGCCCTTCACCCGCCGCCCCGAGGGCGCTCCGCGCCGCTTCGAGTCGGGTGGGCGTCCTGATGGTCCCCGCTTCGGTGCCGGTCGGCCCGAGCGGCGTCCGAGTCGTCCGGCAGGCCGCTTCGACGACCGCGGTGGTGCAGCGGGAGCGGCCGGTCGTCCGGAGCGGGGCCCCCGCCCCGAGGGTCGCCGCTTCTCGGCCCCCCGCCCGGATGGCGGATCCTTCCGTCCTGGGCGCCCCCAGGGCCGCCCCCAGTTCGGCGCTCGCCCCGCCTTTGCGGAGCGCCGCCCACCCCGCGACCGCGACCGGGCGATTGCGGTGGAAGTGCCCGTGGGTGAGGTGGGCGATTCCACCCGCTTCAATGCCGGCCCCGCCGACGACCTGATCTGGGGGCGCCATGCCGCCCAGGCGGCCCTGGAAAGCGACCGCCCCATCCACCGCATCTGGTGCACGGCTGAGATGCGCTTTCAGCCGCGCTTCATGCAATTGCTGCGGGAAGCCAAGGCCGGTGGCGTGCTCGTGGAGGAGGTGACCTGGGCCCGCCTGGGGCAGCTCACCGATGGCGCCGTGCACCAGGGCATCGTGCTGCAGGCTGCTGCCGCCGACACCCTGGATCTCGGCACGCTCATCGACGGTTGCCGCACCATCGGCGAGCCCCCTTTGCTGATGGCCCTGGATGGCATCACCGATCCCCACAACCTGGGGGCGATCGTTCGTAGCGCTGAGGCCCTCGGTGCCCATGGCCTGGTGCTGCCCCAGCGTCGCAGTGCCGGCCTCACCGGCTCCGTGGCGAAAGTGGCCGCCGGCGCCCTCGAGCACCTGCCCGTGGCCCGGGTGGTG
>JBIIQU010000184.1:0-3434 GCA_044341905.1 Vulcanococcus sp.
GCAGAACCTGGCCTGGGCCTTCGGCTACAACCTGGTGGTGCTGCCGATCGCCGCGGGCCTGCTGCTGCCAGGCTTCGGTGTGGTGCTCTCCCCTCCGCTTGCTGCCTTGCTGATGGCCCTCAGTTCGATCACCGTGGTGGGCAATGCCCTGCTCCTGAACCGTGGTGCGTGAGCTGTCAGCCAGCCTGAACCCGCTGCCGCGCGGGCGGTTTTTGGTGTTGGAGGGCATTGATGGCTGCGGTAAAACCACCCAGCTCGAGCAACTCCGCGCCTGGCTGCCCCGGAGCGGGCTGATGCCGGCGGGGGCGGAGTTGCTGGTGACCCGCGAACCCGGTGGCACGGCCCTGGGGCAGGCCCTGCGCCAGTTGCTGCTCCATCCCCCCGGCGATACGGCCCCGGGCAGCACCGCCGAGCTGTTGCTCTATGCGGCTGATCGCGCCCAGCACGTGCAGCAGCGCATTGCGCCGGCCCTGGAGGCGGGCCACTGGGTGCTCAGTGATCGCTTCGCCGGCTCCACCGCCGCCTATCAGGGCTACGGCCGCGGCCTGGATCTGGAGCTGATCGATCAACTAGCCGCTATGGCCACGGGAGGCCTGCAGCCCGATTGCACCCTGCTGCTGGAGCTGCCCCTGGCCGAGTCGCTGCGGCGCCGGGGCCACCGGCCTGCAGACCGGATCGAGGCCAGCGGCGAGGCCTTTCTGGCCAGGGTGTGCGCGGGCTTTGGCGCCCTTGCGGCCCAGCGGGGCTGGGCGCGTGTGGATGCCACTCCCGCACCGGCCGCCGTGGCCGCGGCCATTCACGCCGAACTGCAGCGCCGTTTCCCTGTCCATGGCTGAAGCCACCCCGGCACTGTTCGAGGGCCTGCTGGGCCAGGCGCCCGCCACCACCCTGCTGCTGGCCGCCCTGCAGCAGCAGCGCCTGGCGCCGGCCTACCTGTTCGCCGGCCCCGATGGGGTGGGCCGCAGCCGGGCGGCCCTGCGGTTTCTGGAGGGGGTGATTGCGGGGCCGCAGGGATCGGCGGCGGTGCGGCGGCGGCTGGAGGAGGGCAACCATCCCGATCTGCTCTGGGTGGAGCCCACCTATTCCGATAAGGGCCAGCTGGTGGCGGCCTCCCAGGCTGCGGCAGCTGGGGTGAGCCGCAAGGCGCCTCCGCAGCTGCGGCTGGAGCAGGTGCGAGGTGTGTCCCAGTTCCTGGGCCGCCGGCCCCTGGAGGCCAGCCGTTGCCTGGTGGTGATCGAGGCGGTGGAGGCGATGGCCGAGGGGGCCGCCAATGCCCTGCTCAAAACCCTGGAGGAGCCGGGCGACGGGCTGTTGATTCTGTTGAGTGCGTCCCCGGATCGCCTGCTGAGCACCATCCGCTCCCGCTGCCAGACGGTCCCCTTCTCCCGCCTCAGCCCCGAGGATCTCGCGCAGGCGCTGAGCACGGTCGAGCCACCAGCGCCGCACAACGAGCCCCCAGCCCGGCTGGATCCTCCGGAATTGCTGGAACTGGCTGCCGGCTCCCCTGGGGCCCTGCTGCAACACCGGCAGCAGTGGCAGGCGCTGCCGGATGGCCTGGCCCAGCGCCTCAGCACCCTGGCTGCGAGCCCGGTGGAGGCCCTGGGGCTCGCCCGCGATCTGTGCGAGGCGCTGGATGTGGAACAGCAGCTGTGGTTGCTGGATTGGTGGCAGCTGCAGTTGTGGCGCCGCCACCTCGATGGGGCTCAGCAGCGGCGCCTGGACACCCTGCGGCGGCAGCTGCGGGCCTTTGTGCAGCCGCGCCTGGCCTGGGAGGTGGCGTTGCTGGAGATTTCGGGGGCGGTGAGGGCCTGACCCGGTTAGGCGGCCGCGGCCTTGCGGGTCTGGCGCACGTCCTGAATCACGCTGGCCAGCTCCTCGAGCTGGGAGCCGGTGGGCAGCTCGAGGCAGTAGCCAGCGCCATACACCGTTTTGATGAACCGGGGCTTGCGGGGATCGGGCTCGAGCTTGGTGCGCAGGTGGCGGATGTGAACCCGGATGGTCTCGATGTCGTCGTCTGGCTCGTAGCCCCACACCTCCTTGAGGATCAGGGACGGCGCCACGGTTTGACCATGGCGCTGCAGCAGGCAGTGCAGCAGCTCGAATTCCAGGTGCGTGAGGCGCACCGGCTCATCGAACCAGATCGCCTCAAAGCGCTCCGGCACCAGGGTGAGGCAGCCGTAGTTGAGGATTTCGTTGTGCTTGGCGGAGAGGGGGGCCCGGTCACTGCGGCGCAGCAGGGCCTTGATCCGCACCTGCAGTTCCTCGAGATCGAAGGGCTTGGCCAGGTAGTCGTCGGCGCCGGAGTTGAAGCCGCTCACTTTGTCCTTGGTGCTGCCCAGGGCGGTGAGCATCAGCACCGGGATTTTGGCGGTGCGCTCGTCGCGGCGCAGGCGCTGGCACAGGGTGAGGCCGTCCACCTTGGGCAGCATCAGATCCAGCAGGATCAGGTCGGGGCTGTACTGCAGGGCCAGGGCCTGGCCCTTGATGCCGTCATCGGCCCGCTGCACGTCGAAACCGCTGTGTTCCAGGTGGCCTGCCACCAGCTCACGCATGTCACCGTCGTCTTCGATCAGAAGGATGCAGGGCTTCATGGCTGACCTCCTGGCCCGGGTTGGATGAGTGCGCTGTTCATTGCAGTCATTCTCCTCTTCAAATTCAGCTGTTGCACAGGCGATCACCGCCGCGGTGCTGTGCCAATGCCGCTGAGAATCCAGTGCTGACCAGCGAATTGACGCGATTTCTGCCGCACTTGGCTGCTGCAATCTTCCGTTTTTCTTCCGCCCGGACTGTTGCAATTGCGGGTGGTTTGTTGTGAGGCACGGGGGATCTGGCCCCCGAACCTGGCATGGCCAAGAAAAAACCCCAGCCGTGTGGCTGGGGTTGAAAGAACTCCCCGGGCGGGATTCGAACCTGCGACCAATCGATTAACAGTCGATCGCTCTACCGCTGAGCTACCGAGGAATGCGCCCCGAACTGGGACCCGAAGAACTTACCCCTCGGCCCTCCCCGGCCGCAAGGGGGTGAGTCGGGATCGCAGCGTGCTGGCGCGTTGCCAGGGGCCCACGCTGCCCCGTTCCACCAGGGCGGCGGCGTTGCACCACTCCAGCTCCTCGAGGCGGTGGGTGATCCACAGGGCTGTGAGCGGCTCCTGCCTGCGGCTGCACAGGGCGTGGATCAGCTCCAGCACCTCCCGCTGGCTGGTTTCATCCAGCAGGGCCGTGGGTTCATCCAGCAGCAGCAACCGGGCCTGGCTGGCCAAGGCCCCGGCGATGGCCAGGCGTTGCTTCTGGCCGCCGCTGAGGGTGTGGATGGGGCGCTGGCGAAAGCCCGACAGCCCCACGCTGGCGAGGGCGTCTTCCACGGCGCTGCGCCGCTGCTGGGCGTTGAGCCCGGCCGGCAGCGAGAGCTGGATATCGCTGCCGCAGCTGGGCAGC
>JBIIQU010000185.1:0-3432 GCA_044341905.1 Vulcanococcus sp.
TGGCGGGTCCCGTCGGCCGCTGGCGAGGGGCCTCTGTGACCATCTCAGTATCCCGCCAGGATCTGGCGGGTGCTCACACCGGCCAGCAGGGAGGTGATGGGGGCAGGGGCCACGGCTTTGGGAGCTTGCACATACACCAGCTTCTCGCTGCTGGTGGGCACCAGCAGGCCAGGCTTCTTGGCCATCCCCAGGTGATGTTGCTCCAGCACGGCCGCGGATTCCTGCAGGCGGTGCTCCAGCCGCTGGGCCGCCTCGAGTTTCTGGAAGTTCTGGGTCCACTGGCCCTGCCAGTGGAGCGTGAGGCCACACAGGCCCAGCACGGCCACACCAAGGCCGGCCAGCGCTCCATCGGCTACGCGGTGCAGGTTGCCCAGCACGGGCGACTGGCGCTCCACTCTGCGGGCGGAGAGCGAACCCTGAATCAGCTCGAGGGGGCGTTGGTGCGACCCGCGGTTGCCCTCGGCAGCCCCGCTGGAGGGCTTCAGTACGGGAACGGCAACCACGGCCAGGGACGCTGAACTGCGCAAGTGAACCATGGGGATCGGCCTCCAGCAAGGGAGCCGGATGCTCAGCTGCCCAGTAGCACGAGATTGCTGAAGGTGAGCGCATTCCAGAGGGCGTGCATCAGCACCGAGGCCCCGAGGCGGCCACTGCTCAGGCGCAGCCAGCCCAGGCCCAGGCCCAGCACGAACAGGGGCGGCAGCTCCCCCAGGCTCAGGTGGGCGACGGCGAACACGGCGGCGCTGATCACCACGCCCCAGCCGCTGCCCAGCTCCCGGGCGGCTACGGGCAGCAGCACTCCACGGAAAATGGTTTCTTCAAACAGGGGAGCCAGCACCACGGCCGTGAAGGCGAAGCAGGCCAGGGCCGGCAGATTCCGGCTGTTCAACACCAACTCCAGCAGCGGGTTGCTGCCGCCGGGATCGCCCCAGATCTGTCCCTGCAGCCAGCCCACCAGGCTCACCAGGGGCAGCACCATCAAGAACGTTTTGAAGGCCCGGCGGAAGCTGGTGCCGAGGGGCTGGAGCCGGAACTGGAGCCAGCCCCCCTGCGGAGCCGTTGGCTGGCCCTGCAGCATCAGCCACAGGATCAGCAGCGGGCCGGCCATCAAGGCCAGGTAGAGCCCCACAACCGACAACCCCTGCCGCAGGGCTGGGGCCATGGCCAGGCTGCCCAACCCAGCCTCCAGCAGCGGTGCCACCAGCAGCGGTGTGAGCAACTCGCCCACCACCACAAAGCCACCGGCCACCAGCAGCACCACATCGAGGGCCGAGAGGTTGGGCCCCACCAGGGGCGCCATGGCGCCGCTGCCGCGGCGCCAGCGCAACCACAGTTCCCGGCCCAACAGGGAGACCCCCACCAGCAGGGTCAGCACCGGCAGTACCGTCACCGCCACCAACTGCAGGGCGGCTTGGCTGGCGGCCTTGGCATCGCCGCAGCTGCTGCTGCTGCCCGCCAGGCTCGCGCAGCTCCACTGCTGCAGAAGGGGGCCCTGGTGGAGGCCCTCACTCAGGCGCCGGGCCTCGCTGGGCACGAGCGGCTGTGCCTTGAGCAGAGCGGCGGCGATTGGCTGTTCGGGCCCCTCGTCGCCTGCCACCTGCCGCAGCAGGCTGCGGGCCGCCCCCCGCTGTTGCCGTAAGTCCAGCAGGGCCTGCTCCAGCAGCAGGTTGGCCGGGGGCGGGGTGCCCTGCTCCTCCAGGCTGGTGCGCTGCCGCTCCAGCTCCTGCTCCAGGGCGTGGAGCGGATCAGCTCCCGCCAGCAGGGGCCGGATCGAGGGCGGCAGTTGCGGCGCCGCCAGCACCGCCAGTTCGAGTTGGCGGCGGTTGAGGTCATGGCCCACGGAGGGGCGATCCAGGCTGGTGACCAGGCCGTTGAGCCAGAGCAGCAGGCTGATGGCCAAGCTCACCAGGGCGACAGCCACCTTCCAGCCTGGGGGCCGATCGCTGCTCTCGGGTCGTCCGCCGCCTGCCGTCACCGCATCGATGCTGGGTTGTGCTGGATTCTCCTCGGCCGCTGAGCCTGGTGGGGCCTCAGGAGTGCTCCCATACGATCCCTCTAACTGTGTTGTGCGCCCGTGTCCCTCCGGATCCTGCTGGTTCGCCACGGCCTGAGCAGCTTCAATCTCGAGCACCGCATTCAGGGTCGCGACGACCTCTCCTCCCTCACCGATGAGGGCGTGAAGCAGGCCCTGGCCACCGGTGAGGCCCTGCGGGATCTCTCGATCACGGCGGCCTACAGCTCTCCGCTGCGCCGCGCCAAGGACACCGCTTCAGCCCTGTTGGCGGCCCAGGGCGGCGGTCTTACCGCCCAGCTGGATGACGATCTACTGGAGGTGGATCTGGCCCCCTGGAGTGGTCTGTTGGGCACCGAGGTGCGGGAGCGTTTCCCCGAGGAGCACCGCCTTTGGCGCCAGCATCCCGAGCTGCTCACCCTGCAGCGCTCCGATGGCCGTGGTTATGCCCCCATCCCGGAGCTGATGGAGCAGGCAGCCCGTTTTGTGGACAAGCTGCTGAAGGCCCACGACCCTGCCTCCAGCCAGCCCCAGACCGTTCTGGTGGTGGGGCATAACGCCATCCTGCGCTGTCTGCTGCTCACCCTGCTGGGTTTGCCGGCCAGCGGATTCCGGCGCCTGCGGGTGGAGAACGCCTCCCTCTCGGTGCTGAACCTCACCCCGGGCGATGCCGGTGGCCTGGCGGTTCAGATCGAATCGCTCAACGGCACCAGCCATCTCCATTCCGAGGTGTGCGCCAGCACCCTGCCCGCCAAGGCCAGCGGCCCCCGGCTGCTGTTGGTGCGCCACGGCGAAACCGACTGGAACCGCCAGGGCCGCTTCCAGGGCCAGATCGACATCCCCCTCAACGAGAACGGCCGCGCCCAGGCCGCCGCTGCCGGTGAATTCCTCAAGGCGGTGCGCTTCGACCGGGCCTACACCAGTTCGATGGCACGGCCCCGCCAGACGGCGGAGGGCATCTTGCAACACCATCCCGGGGTACCCCTCACCAGCGTTCCCCACCTGGTGGAGATTGGTCACGGGGAGTGGGAAGGGCGCCTGGAGGAGGAGATCTCCGCCACCTGGCCCGAGTTGCTGGCCGATTGGAAACGGGCACCGGAGACGGTGCAGATGCCTGCCGGCGAAACCATCCACGACGTGTGGGATCGCTCGCTCAAGGGCTGGCACACCATCGCCAGCAGCCTGCATCCCGATGAAACCGCCCTGGTGGTGGCCCACGACGCGGTGAACAAGACCATCCTCTGTGCCCTGCTGGGGCTCAGTCCTGCGGACATCTGGGCGGTGAAGCAGGGGAACGGCGGTGTCACCGTGATTGATTACCCCCATGGCCCCGATGAGCCTCCCGTGGTGGTCTGCCTGAACCAGACGGCCCATCTTGGGGGCGTGCTCGACCGCACCGCCGCCGGCGCCCTCTGACCCCC
>JBIIQU010000186.1:0-3415 GCA_044341905.1 Vulcanococcus sp.
GTCCAAGTTGTGGGGGTGGCGGCACCCCCGGAGCAGCTCCTCGCGCGGCAGCACCACCGGTCCCTCAGCTCTCGTTGAGTCGCACCACGGCCCTGGGATTGCCGTCCTTCAGCCGCGTCCAGGGCATCTCGATGCCGGAGGGCATCTCCACCAGCAGGAGCCAGTTGCCCTCCTCCAGGCGGTTGCGCAGGGTGCGGATGCGGTCGTCGGCCTCGGAGGTCACGCTGGCGGCCGCAGCAAAGCTGCCCATGAACCCCGAACCCAGGCCCAGCAGCCCGCCGATCAGGTGGGAGCCCACCGGGCCGGCAAAGGCAAAGGTGTCCAGGTCGGTGATGAAGGTGAAGGTGAGTCCGGCGAAGAAGCCGAAGGGCACCAGCCAGCGGGCCATGCTGCGCTGCCTCAGCTGGCGGGCCAGGGCTGGGTTGAGGTCCGCCACCGTGGCGATGTCGGTTTCACCACGGCCGATGGCCAGCAGCCGCATGGGCGGCGGCGTGAGGGTTGCCAGCTGCTCCTGCAGCTGACGCAGCCGCTTGCGCTCCGAGAGCACCACCACAACGCTGCTTCCCACTGGCCACCGGGCTTCGATTGCACTGATTCTCCACGGGGCCGGCTGGACATCGGCGGGGAGGCTGAAGGCCCCCTCTCTACACTTCACCTCCGGCCGCCCCCACCCCCGCCGGGTCATGACGAAGGTTCTGGTTTCCGATCCCATTGATCAGACAGGGATCGACATCCTGTCGCAGGTGGCCCAGGTGGATGTGCGTACGGGCCTGCCGCCCGAACAGCTCAAGCAGATCATCGGCGAGTACGACGCCTTGATGATCCGCTCCGGCACCCAGGTGACGGCCGAGATCATCGAGGCCGCCACCAAGCTGCGCATCATTGGCCGCGCCGGTGTGGGCGTCGACAACGTCGACGTCCCTGCCGCCACCAAGCGGGGCGTGATCGTGGTGAACTCCCCTGAGGGCAACACCATCGCCGCGGCGGAGCATGCCCTGGCGCTGATGCTGTCGCTGTCGCGCCACGTGCCCCACGCCCACGTGAGCACCATGGCCGGCGGCTGGGACCGCAAGAAATACGTGGGCAACGAGCTCTACAAGAAGAAGCTCGGCGTGGTGGGTCTGGGCAAGATCGGCTCGCACGTGGCCCGGGTGGCCAAGGCCATGGGCATGGATGTGATGGCCTACGACCCGTTCGTGTCGGCGGAGCGGGCCCAGCAGATGCAGGTGCGGCTGATGCAGCTGCCGGCCCTGTTCGCCGAGGCGGACTACGTGAGCCTGCACCTGCCCCGCACTCCGGACACCGAGAACCTGGTGAATGCGGAGCTGCTGCGCACCATGAAGCCCACGGCCCGCATCGTGAACTGCGCCCGCGGCGGCATCATCGATGAGGCGGCCCTGGCCGAGGCCGTGGAGAACGGCACCATCGGCGGTGCGGCCCTGGACGTGTACGCCAACGAGCCCCTCGAGGCCGGGTCCCCCCTGCGCAACGTCAGCGAGCGGCTGATCCTCACCCCCCACCTCGGTGCGTCCACCGAAGAGGCCCAGGAGAACGTGGCCATCGACGTGGCCGAGCAGATCCGCGACGTGTTGCTGGGGCTGCCGGCCCGCAGTGCCGTGAACATCCCCGGCCTCAATGCCGAGGTGATGGAGCAGCTCAAGCCCCACCTGCAATTGGCGGAAACCCTGGGCCAGCTGCTCAGCCAGTTGGCGGGCGGCCAGATCAGTGAGCTGGAGGTGCGGCTCCAGGGCGAGTTCGCTACGCACCCGGCCCAGCCCCTGGTGATCGCGGCCCTCAAGGGCCTGCTCTCCACCGCCCTTGGCGACAGCATCAACTACGTGAATGCCGGTCTGGAGGCCAAGGAGCGGGGCATCCACGTGCTCGAGGTGAAGGATGATGCTGCCCGCGACTTTGCAGGCGGCTCCCTGCAGCTGAGCTCCAAGGGCGCCAACGGCAACCACACCGTGACCGGTGCCGTGTTCGCCGACGGCGAACTGCGCATCACCACCATCGACGAGTTCCCGGTGAATGTGGCGCCCAGCCGCCACATGCTGTTCACCCGCCACCGCGACATGCCCGGCATCATTGGGCACCTGGGCTCGGTGCTGGGTGAGCACAACGTGAACATCGCCTCGATGCAGGTGGGCCGGCGCATTGTGCGCGGCGACGCCGTGATGGTGCTGAGCGTGGATGACCCCATCCCCCCCAGCCTCCTGGCCAACATCCATGCCATCAACGGCATCCAGGAAGCCCACCCCGTGACCCTCTGACGCGGGCATCCGCAGTGCTGGCCCGATGACCCTTTCCTGGTGGCGGCTCGAGATTCCCTCCCTGCCTGAGCTGGAGGAATCGCTGATCTGGAAGCTGAACGCCCTGGGGATCCCCCGGGTGGCCGTGCAGCACAGGCCTGAGCTGCCGGCGCAGCGCCAACTGGTGGCCTGGCTGCCCGAGGCCGATTGGCCCGAGGCCGAGCGGAGCCAGCTGGAGGCGGCTCTGGCTCCCCTGGCCGCCACCTTTGGCCTGGGCCTGCCACCGATTCATTGGGTGCAGCAGGACGACGAGGACTGGAGCCTCAGCTGGAAGCAGCACTGGCAGGCCGATCCGGTGGGTGAACGGCTGCTGATCCTGCCGGCCTGGTTGGAGCTGCCGGCTGAGCACGCCGATCGCCTGGTGATCCGGATGGATCCCGGCAGTGCCTTCGGCACGGGCAGCCATCCCACCACCCGCCTCTGCCTTGAAGCGCTCGAAACCCTCGATCTGAAGGGGCAGCGGGTGGCGGATCTGGGCTGCGGCAGCGGCATCCTTGGCATCGCAGCCCTGCTCCAGGGCGCCACCTCGGTGGCGGCGGCTGACACCGATTCTCTGGCGGTGCGGGCCACCCGCGACAACGCCGTGGTGAGTGGCTTCCAGGAGCGGCTACAGGTGCAGTTGGGCTCGGTGGAGACCCTGGCGGAGCTCCTGGGGGGTGAACCCGCGGAGCTGCTGCTCTGCAACATCCTGGCGCCGGTGATCGAGGCCCTTTGCCCCGCTTTTCACACGGTGCTGGGGGCCCGTGGGGTGGGCCTGCTGAGTGGCCTGCTGGTGGATCAGGCCCCACGGCTCACCCAGGTGTTGGCCGACAACGGCTGGCGGGCCGAGCTCGCGGCCCAGCAAAGCCAATGGGGCCTGATGACCATCCACTGGGCCGATGCCCAGCCCCAGCCCGCCTGATGTTGCATAAGGCACGCTGATCTGTGCCTTGGCTTTGATTGGCCTTCACGGCGTCGAGCCCGCAGATCCACAGGAAGGCCCCCTGGAGGATGTAGGAAGGTGCGGTCCTACAGGCCCGGGGCTGAACCCTCAGGCGTCTGTGAGCCCCAATCCCTTCCATGGCTTCCTACAAGGTCACCCTCATCAGCGAGAGCGAAGGCCTCAA
>JBIIQU010000187.1:0-3410 GCA_044341905.1 Vulcanococcus sp.
TCTCCCGCCCCCAACCTGGCGCCCGCCGGGGCCGTGAGCCAGTGGCTCAGCAGCCAGGGTTTCGAGCACGAGGTGCTCGAGGCTGATCACCTGGGCGTTGAAGTGGTGGGCGTGGAGCCTGCCTTCCTGCCGGTGATCGCCGCAGCCCTCAAGGCCGCCGGGTTCGACTACCTGCAATGCCAGGGCGGCTACGACGAAGGCCCCGGCGGACGGCTGGTGAGCTTCTATCACCTGGTGAAGCTGGGTGTGCTGGCGGATCAAGCCGCGGCCAGCCAGCAGCTCCCTACTGAGCTGAAGCCCGAGGAAGTGCGCCTCAAGGTGTTCCTGGCCCGCGATGGCAACCTCAGCATCCCCAGCCTCTATGGGCTGTTCCGCGGGGCCGATTGGTCGGAGCGGGAAACCTTCGACATGTTCGGCATCACCTACGAGGGCCATCCCCATCCCAAGCGCCTGTTGATGCCTGAGGACTGGACCGGCTTCCCCCTGCGCAAGGACTACGTGCAGCCCGATTTCTACGAAATGCAGGACGCCTACTGAGCCAGCCTATTGGCCCTGGCTGCGCCGATGCCGCTTGTAGAAGCGCATCACGGCCAGGGCCACACTGCGGGGGTCGTGGCGGAGGGTGGCACTGGGCCGGGCCCCCTGCAGTGGTGCCTGCATCACCTCATAGCCCTGAGAGCGCAGCTTGCGGTTGTCGCAGCTCACCGGTTCAGCCCCCCGTTGGCGGTAGTGATCGAGCAGGGGTGAGGAGCCCAGGTTCTCCTGGGCCAGCACGGCCGTGAACAGGCGCTGCTGAATGCCCAGGCTGGCCAGCTGGGATTCAATGGCGCGCAGATGGCCCTCCACATCAAGGCCGTCGGTTTCGCCCGGTTGGGTCATCAGGTTGCAGATGTAGAGCCGTGGGGCCTTGCTGCGGCTGATGGCACTCACCAGTTCGGGCACCAGCAGGTTGGGCAGCAGGGAGGTGTAGAGGCTGCCGGGGCCCAGCACGATCAGATCGGCGTTGGCAATCGCCTCCAGGGCCCGGGGCAGGGCCGGGGGCCGTTCCGGGGTGCAGCCCAGCCGCACGATCGGGCTGGGGGCGTGGCCAATCTGGGATTCGCCTTCAATGCGGGAGCCATCCTCCAGTTCGGCCCAGAGCTTCACATCGGCGTTGGTGGCAGGCACCACCTGGCCTTGCACGGCCAGCACGCGGCTGCTGGCCGTGATGGCCGATTCCAGGCTGCCGGTGATGGCGGTGAGGGCCGAGAGGAACAGGTTGCCGAAGCTGTGCCCCTCCAGGCCCGTGCCGGCGCGGAAGCGGTATTGGAACAGGCGGGTGAGCAGCGGCTCCTCGGTGGCCAGGGCGGCCAGACAGTTGCGGATGTCGCCGGGTGGCAGTACCCCCAGCTCCCGGCGCAGCACCCCGGAGCTGCCGCCGTCGTCCGCCACGGTCACGATGGCGGTGAGGTTGCTGCTGTAGCGCTTCAGGCCGCTAAGCAGGGTGGAGAGGCCTGTGCCGCCGCCGATGGCCACAATCGCCGGGCCGCGGTTCAAGCGGCGTTTGGCCACCAGCGCATCCACCAGCACCGTGTCCTTTTCCGGGGCCAGGGCTTTCTGGATCGAGCCAAAGCTGCGGCTCTGGCCCAGCCACACCATGCCGCCACCGATCAGCAGCACCAGCGGGCCGGTGATCTCGCGGGGCAGCACCTTGGTGAGGTTCTGCAGCAGCCACTTCACCGACTCCAGCATCCAATAGATGGGTTGCAGGTCGGCCCACACCGCCGCCCCCAGCAGGGCCAGCAGCAGGCCCAGGCCGGAGGTGAGCATCCAGCGTTTCACCACCAGGCCAGGCTGGAGCCAGCGGGCAGCCCGCCGGGAACGGCTCATCAGATCCTGTTGACGCAAATCCCCCCGCCCAACCCAGCCGGGTCGTCGCTTGCGGATCAGGCGGGGTCGGCGCATCGAGCAGCTGGAGTGCTGAAACTGTACGGAGAAACCGTCAAGATGACCGGGCTCGCAGCCATCAGCTCGGTGCTTTCCTCCACGCCTTCTGGGTTTCAGCCGCCTGTGGCCCAGCTGGACGACGTCAGCGTCCGCTGGGGCAGCAAGACCGTGCTCGAAAACGTGGATCTGGGGCTGCAACCCGGCGAGCGCCTCGCCGTGGTGGGCCCCTCCGGGGCTGGCAAGTCCACGATCCTGCGCCTGCTGGCGGGGCTGCTGCTGCCCAGCAGCGGCACGGTGAAGATTCACGGCGTGCCCCAGCAGTACCTGCGCCTCGATCAGCGCCACCCCCCGGATGTGCGGCTGGTGTTTCAGAACCCTGCCCTGTTGGCTTCGCTCACCGTGCGCGAAAACGTGGGCTTTCTGCTCTATCGCTATAGCCGCCTGCCGGAGCGGGAGATTCGCGAACGGGTGAGCAGGGCGCTGGAGGCCGTGGGCCTCTACGACATCGAGGATCTCCTGCCCGGTGAACTCAGCGGAGGCATGCAGAAGCGCGTGAGTTTTGCCCGGGCGGTGATTGAAGATCCCAGCCAGCCGCCGGGCCAGGTGCCGCTGCTCTTGTTTGACGAGCCCACCGCCGGCCTGGATCCTGTGGCCTGTACCCGCATCGAAGACCTGATCGTGCGCACCTCCGAGCTGGCCGGCGGTTCATCGGTGGTGGTGAGCCATGTGATGAGCACGATCCTGCGGGCGGCGGATCGCGTGGTGTTGCTCTACGACGGGCTGTTTCGCTGGCATGGCACCATCCACGACTTTCAGAGCACCGATAATCCCTATGTGGTGCAGTTCCGTACCGCTAGCCTGAACGGCCCGATGCAGCCCGCGGAGCTTTAAATCCATGCGCCGCAGTGTGCGAGAGGCCTTCGTGGGGTTCACCCTGTTGGCGGCGCTGGCTGGCGCCGGCGGCTTGTGGTTCTGGTTGAAGGGCATCTCGATCGGCAAGGCCCAGTGGCGCGTCCAGGCGCGCTTCCCCGATGCGGCTGGTTTGGCCGAGCGTTCGGCTGTCACCTATCGCGGCGTGGTGGTGGGCACGGTGCGCTCGATCCAGGCCACCTCCTCGGCAGTGGTGGCGGAACTGGAGATCAGCGATCCCAACCTGCAGATCCCCCGCCCGGTGCTGGCCCAGGTGGAGGAGGCGTCCCTGCTGGGCGGTGATGCCGTGGTGGCGTTGCTGAGCCCCCCGCGGGCCCTGCCCAAGGGCACCCCTGGCCCCCTGGCGGCCAACTGCAACAACAGCCTCACCCTCTGCCCCGGCAGTGCACTGGAGGGCCAGAGCGCCGCCACGATCACCAGCGTGACAGCCACCATGCAGAAGCTGCTGGATCAGGCCGATCGCGAAAAACTGCTGCCCCTGTTGGCCCAGACCACCCGCAGCTTCGACGCCACCTCCAAAGAAGCCGGCAAATTCCTGGTGGATGGCCAGCAGC
>JBIIQU010000188.1:0-3403 GCA_044341905.1 Vulcanococcus sp.
TGGCCACAGGGTTGGCCACCGTGGTGGCGGCGGGTGCAGCGGCCATGGCTCCACTGGCCGGCTGCGGCGCGCTCTGCGGTTCGGCGGCTACGGCTGAAAGGCTGAGGAACAGGCCGCTTAGCAGCAGGGATGGCAGGATCTGGCGACGCGTCATGGAAGGGCTTGGGCTGCGATGTCCGAACGCGGCAGCCGACAGTCTTCAAGCTAGTCGCGTGAATCCCGGGCCAACGTGAAAAAAGTGCAGGTTCGCGGAGAACCTGCACCCAGGGAATCAGAGCTGGACGCCCGGTGGATCAGTTCACCAACTTGGCATCGATGGTGTCGAGGTAGCGCTGTTCGCACTCCTTGATGATGCGCACGGCCTCGGTGGGTTCGAAGAAGCCGTTCACCTTGCAGGTGCCGGGCTTCTTGAGATCCTTGTAGTGCTCCCAGTAGTACTGGGTTTCCTTCACCCACTGGGCACCGAGCTGGGTGTAGCTGGTGATGTGGTCCATGCGCTTGTCATCCGCCAGCACGGCGATCACCTTGTCGTCCACCTCGCCGCCATCGTCGAAGGTCATGATGCCGATGATGCGGGCCTCCACCAGGGAGCCGGGCACCAGGGGTTCAGTCACGCCCACGATCTCGATGTCGAGGGGATCGCCGTCCTCGTCCCAGGTGCGGGGAATGCAGCCGTAGGCGAAGGGGTAGGCCAGGGAGGAATAGCCCACGCGGTCGAGCTTGAGGTGGCCGGTCTCGGTGATCAGCTCGTACTTGTTGATCGTCATGGAGTTGAGCTCCACGATGGCGTTCAGACGCAGCTCGGCTTCATCGGCGAAGGCCGGCAGCACGTGCAGCAGGTTGAGCATCGTGCGGCTCGGGGCGTGGTCGATGTTCGCCATACAGCGGGATCCAAACGGCAGGCGGGCATCTTACGGAGTGCCATTGCGCCCCCCTTCACGGCTGCTCCAGCAACTGGTCCAACTTGGTGCGCAGGTAGCGCAGGAAGGGGGCTGCGCTGAGGGGGCTGCCACTCACCTGCTGCACCAGCTCCTCGCCATTCACGGCCCGGCCCAGGGGCCACACCCGTTCTGCCAGCCAGTGGCGCAGGCTGGCCTCTTCGCCCGTTGCCACCCGCCCCGCGATGCTGCCCAGCTCGCCTTCCATGGCCTCCGCCAACTGGGCGCTGATCAGATGGCCGAGGGCATAGGAGGGGAAGTAGCCAAACAGGCCCTCTGCCCAATGGATGTCCTGCAGGCAGCCCTCGGCGTCGTGGCCGGGCTGGATGCCGAGCAGGTTCTGCATGCGCTGGTTCCACTGCTGCGGCAACTCCTCCACCGGCATGTCCTGCTCCAGCAGGGCCAGCTCCAGTTCAAAGCGCAGCACGATGTGCAGGCAGTAGCTCAGCTCATCGGCCTCCACGCGGATCAGGCCGGGCTTGAGCGGGTTCAGGGCGCGCCAGAACCCGAAGGCGCCGCCCCATGCATCACTGCCCAGGCCAGCCGAGAAGCGGGGGTGCCAGCGCTCGGCGAAGGTGCGGCTGCGGGCCACGCGGCATTCCCAGAACAGCGACTGCGACTCATGAACCCCCATGGAGGTGGCTTCCCCCAGGGGCCAGGGGAAGTAGTGATCGTCGGTGCGGGGCAGGCCCTGCTCGTAGAGCGAATGCCCCCACTCGTGGGCCGTGGCCAGAAAGGCCGAGAGCGGCTGCCCCGGCACCACCCGGGTGGTGATGCGGTAGTCGGCCGGCCCCACGGTGCAGGAGAAGGGGTGGGCGGAGCGGGAGCGCTGGCAGCGGACCGGGTCGTAGCCCCAGCTCTCGAGCAGCTCGGCCGACAGCTGCTCCTGCAGGGCCTCGGGTAGATCCGCAGCGGCTGGCTGGGGCTGGGCTGTGCCGGCCGCCTGCTGCAGCAACGCCGGCAGTTCGGATTTCAGGGGTGCAAACAGCTCCTCCAGCCGTGCCTTGCTCACATTCGGCTCAAAGGGCTGGGCCAGGATTTCCCAGGGGCTACGAGGCACTGGCTCAGCATCCGCCAGCTGGCTGGCCTGCTGGCGGCGCAGGGCGATCAGCTCCTTCAGGGCTGGGGCGAAGGCAGCGAAATCGCGGCGGGCCCGAGCGTCCTGCCACACCGCATTGCCGCGGGACTGGGCTTTGGCCAGGGCACTCACCAGGCTTGGATCGAGGCAGCGCTGGCGCTCCAACTCCAGCCGCAGCAGGTGCAGGTTGCGGCGGCGCTGGGGTGCGGCATCGGCATCGAGCTCGGCCTCGGCCGCAGTCACCAGCTCGGCGTAGGCGTCACTGCTCTGACGCTCATGCAGTTGTCCGGCCAGCAGGGCCAGCTGCTCTCCGCGCCAGGCGGCACCGGCGGCCGGCATCACCGTGTTCTGGTCGTAGTAGAGAGCACTGCTGATGGAGCCCAGCAGGCGGGTTTGGTGTAAGTGCTGGTGAAGCTGAGCGAAGGCTGAACCCGCAGCAGGCATGAGGGGGGTGGGGCCGGTGCGATCAGCATGGCGCCGCAACCCGCCTCAGCGGTGCTGGTAGCGATCGTCCAGGACCAACAGTGTTCTGCTGTTGTGCGACCAGAAGCCCTAGAGGTTGTCCCGCAGGGGATCTGGGCTGAAGGTGAGAACGTGGCTGATCTGAACAGCTTGTCTTTCCACGGTGCACACTCCGTTGTGATCAGGCGAGTTCACGGACAGAGAGTTGGGATGCTTCGTGTGCTCGGATGGATCAGAAGTAATAGGCCCCGTCGATAGGATTGCGGCTCACGGCGCCGCAGCGACTGGCAACGCGCCACAGGGCTTGATGGATGGGAGTGGAGTCGTACCGCACCAGATGCGGGTAGCGCCTTCTCAGCAACTCAGTGCCACGCCAAGCGTTGTAGTGCGGAATTCGAGAATTGATGTGATGACACACATGGGTTGACCCAATGCCATGGTGCAGGAGATTGAGCAGTGGCCCGTAGGGACGATCAACAGTTTGCAGGGCACCTTTGGTCCATGACCATTGCTCGTTGGAGAAATGTGGAATCGTGAGGTCTGTATGTTGGAGCCACGTGTAGGTTGCTAGCCAGAAGTTAATCACCAGGTAGGGAAGCCCATACACGCACATCACACGGGCCAGCGAGGTCTGCATTGCCGCGAGGCCCAAGGCCACCAGCATGATCAGCAAGCCGATGTTCGAGCGGATCATCAAGCCCCGGAATGATTCGGGGAAGAGCGCCCGTTGACCATTGGCAAAGGGTTCCCCATGCCAGAAGTGGGAGGTAGGAGAGCCGTAATCCTCGCCGCCAGTGGCCCCTAGGAAGAGATACAGAGGCCAACCCAGGAGGAGATGGTTGATTAACGACACGGTGCCAAAGAGCTTTGGACCCCACTGGGCTTTCAGCCTCTCCGTGATGCGCCCAGAGGTGGAACTTTCCCT
>JBIIQU010000189.1:0-3396 GCA_044341905.1 Vulcanococcus sp.
GCATGGCCCAGCCCTCCTCTCCCAGGGTCACCGCCGGGGTGAGCTGAAACAGCCCAAGGCCGATCAAGGCACCGGCGCCGATCAGATCCATCAGCACCTGGCCGCGGGTGCCCAGGTGCATCGCCCAACTGAAGCGCCCCCCCACCAGCACCACCGCACACAGGGCACCGCCATTGGCGAGCATCCAGCCGCTGAGATAAGTGGCGCAGCGCAGCAGGGGCTGGCGACCCAGCAACAGCAAGGCCACCAGGGCGATGTTGATGGGGCTGAAGGCAATCCCCAAACCGAGCGCAATGGTCTGGGTGAGCCAGTGAAAAGGGAGCATCGCCGGATTCTGGCAATCAGGCCAGCAGGGCCGCGCACAACGCCTCGGCCGTGCAACCCTCCACCCGAATCCACTTGGTGCGTGAGGTGGCTCCGCGCACCAGCTGCACATCCCGCGGCGGCACTCCCAGCTTCTTCGCCACGAACCGGATCAGGGCCGCGTTGGCCTCACCATCCACGGGCGGTGCCTTCAGTTTGATGGCGATGGCTCCACCGCGTTCCCCCAGCACCTGATCCCGGCTGGAGCGGGGCTGAACCCGCACAGCAACGGCCCCATCGGCCTGGATGGTCATCGCTCTGAGCCCCTGAAAGCTCTAGCCCGGGCAGCACCGCGGCCTAGGGTCAAACCAGGCATTCCATACGGCATGGGTCGCATTTCATCCGTCCTGGAGCACCGCTTCGAGCGCTGGCTGTGGAAGTTCCGGCTGATCTCGATCGTGCCGGTGGTGATGAGTCTGGTGAGTACGGCGGCCTCCTTCATCTGCGGCACCCGGGAGATCGTGCATGCCTTGCTGTTGCTGGCCGATTCCGCTCCGGACGACAGCAAGAGCATCGCGAAGCTTCTCGGCATCCTGGTGGGAGGTGTGGATCTCTATCTGATCGGCATTGCCCTGCTGATCTTCGGCTACGGCGTTTACGAGCTCCTGATCTCCGATATCGAAGCGGCACGCAAACCCGGAGACAGTGGCGGCAATGGCTTGCTCGACATCCGCAGCCTGGATGCCCTCAAGGAGAAGCTGGTGAAGGTGATTGTGGTGGCCCTGATCGTGTCGGCCTTCAAAGCCATGTTGGTGTTGCCCATTGACAGCGCCACCAACCTGCTGATCTTCAGTGCCAGCGTGCTGCTGCTGGCTCTGAGCGCCTTCCTCGTGACCGGCGGCAAGAAGCAGCCCTCGCACTGATCGCCATGGACACCACGCCCCAGAGCCTCACCATCCGCCGCCCGGACGACTGGCATGTGCACCTGAGGGATGGTGCGCTGTTGCAGGCCGTGGTGCACCACACCGCCCGGCAATTTGCCCGGGCGATCGTGATGCCCAACCTGCAACCGCCGGTCACCACCGCGGCCGCCGCCGAGGCCTACCGAAGCCGGATCCTTGCGGCCCTGCGGGCCAGCGCGGGTGCCGCTGCGGCCGAGGGCTTCACCCCGCTGATGACGGCCTACCTCACCGAGACCATCGATCCAGCCGACCTGGAGCAGGGTTTCAGGGCGGGAGTCTTCACCGCCGCCAAGCTCTATCCGGCGGGGGCCACCACCAACTCCGACGCAGGCGTGCGGGATCTCCACACCATCGGCCCCGTGTTGGAGACGATGGAACGCATCGGCATGCCGCTGTTGCTTCATGGTGAAGTGACCAGCGCAGACGTGGACATCTTTGACCGGGAAGCAGTGTTCATCGAGCGGCACCTGCAGCCCTTGCTGCAGCGACACCCGGGGTTGAAGGTGGTGTTTGAACACATCACCACAGCCGATGCCGTGGAGTTTGTGGTTAATGCACCGGCCAACCTGGCGGCCACCATCACGCCTCACCACCTCCATATCAACCGCAATGCCCTGTTTCAAGGGGGGCTGCGGCCTGATTTTTATTGCCTGCCGGTGGCAAAGCGGGAACGGCACCGGCTGGCCCTACGGGCAGCGGCCACCAGCGGCAATGCCAAGTTCTTCCTGGGCACCGATTCCGCCCCCCATCTGCGCCACGCCAAGGAGGCTGCCTGCGGCTGCGCCGGGATTTACAACGCTGCGTACGCCATCGAGAGCTACGCCACGGTGTTCCACGAAGAGAACGCCCTACACCGGCTGGAGGACTTCGCCAGCACCCATGGCCCCCGCTTCTACGGCCTGCCCCTCAACGAGGGCCGGATCACCCTGGAGCAGCAATCCCCGGATAGCGATGCCCCTGGCATCCCGCTGCGCCTGAGCCTCGCCAACGGCACCGACTCAGCCACAGAGCTGGTGCCGTTCCATGCCGGTGAGCTGCTGCCCTGGCGCCTCAAGAGCGATCAGGGTTGAGCGGTGCCTGATGGCTCGGGGCCTGCAGGCTCCAGCTGAATGGTGCTGTGGGCAATCCCCAGGTGCGCCAGGCGTTCTTTGGCCAGATGCAGCAGCTCCATGTCGTCCATGCCGGCGCTGCGGCGACGCAGGTGCACGGTGAGGGCCGTCTGGGAGGTGCTGATCGCCCAGACATGGAGGTGATGCACATCCACCACCCCGGGCAGATCCGCCAGAACCTCCTTCACCGCCTCGAGGTCAATGCCGCGGGGCACACCATCCAGGCTGATCCGCAGCGATTCACGCAACAGCTCCCAGCCAGTGCCGATCACCACAACCCCCACCAGGATGGCCGTGGCGGCATCGAGCCAGTTCCAGCCGGTGGCCATCACCAGCAGGGCACTCACCAGCACCGCCGCCGATACGGCGGCATCGGTGAGCAGATGCAACACGGCCGCACGGCGGTTGAGATCGTGGTGATGATCGGTGCCGAAAGCCCTGGCGGAGAGGAGGTTCACCACCACACCGGCGGCCGCCGCCCAGGCCACGGGGGCGCCCATCACCTCCACGGGATGGGACAACCGCTGGATCCCCTCCCACACCACCACGGCCCCGGCCCCCACAATCAGCAGGCCATTGATCAGTGAGGCCAGCTCCGTGCTGCGGCCGTAGCCATAGGTGAAGGTGTCGTTGGTGGGGCGGGTGCTGAGCCGCTCAGCACCCCAGCCAAACAACAGCCCGGCCACATCACCCAGGTTGTGAACGGCATCCCCCACGAGGGCCAGGGAGCCGAAGGCAACCCCGATCGCGAGCTGCAGGCCCGACAGCAGGCTGTTGAGAATCACACTCCAGCGAAAGGCCGCCGGCGAACCAGGCCTGTGCTGATGAACCATCGCATGGGGTGTTCGTGCAGAGCCAGAGCGAGATGCCACCGCAACCAACCGGGGAGGGAGTCTTCCCTACATAGCTCAAGGTCGAAACCAGGCGGATGAAGACCTTGCAAAAGTTGCGGGAGCCCTGAACAACCCTCCCAGCGGAAATCGATTCATCCATCGACAGCGCCGAGAACAAGGCCAACTTCG
>JBIIQU010000190.1:0-3392 GCA_044341905.1 Vulcanococcus sp.
GGAAGGGCGTTCCGGTGAGGCCCAACCGCAGGCTGGCGCCCTGGCTGAGGCTGCTGAAGGCATGGCCCCAGGCGGTGGCCTCGGGTTCTTCGGGGTCCACGCCCAGGTGGTGCACCTCGTCTGCGATGGCGAGCCAAGCGCCCCAGCGGGCGGTGCTTAGCTGCTGTTGCAGCGCCTCCAGGTTGCGGCCGGCCGCTTGGTAGGTGATCAGCAGGCCCTGGCCGGCATGGGCCCCCAGATCGAGGCCCGCCTCCCATTCCCGCAGCTCTAGCCCCAGCCGCTCGGCCGCCAGCAGCCACTGCCCGGCAATGGAGCTGCGGTGGCAGAACACCAGGAAACGCTGTAACTGGCCCTGCTGGTGCAGGCGCTGGAAGCCCAGCAGGGCGCCGAGGGTTTTGCCGGCACCGGGGCCGGCATTGATCAGCACATCGCCGCTGCCCTGCTCCAGGCGGCGCCGTAGCAGCTGGATCAATCGCACCTGCCACTGGCGGGGCTGCAGGGCCGGCCCGGCTTGGCTACGCGCAGGGCTCCCTGCCGGAGTGTTGGCCTGGGCCCTGGGGTTCCCCAGATTGAAGGACGGTGCTGGCATGGGGCCATTTTGTTCGCCCGCGGCGAAAAAAGATGCGCACTTCTACCTATTCGCTTTGGCGGCAGCGTCCCTAACTTCCGGCCATCACCCCGCTCCCGGGTTCTGCCCCGTCAGCCCATGGATGAGCGTTCTGCCTTCGCCCTCACGCCCGATGAGCTGCGCCAGCGCTTTGAGCGCTCCCTGGCGCACGAGTGCGATCTCGACCCGATGATCCTGCGGGCGCGCCACCTGCGCCATCAGGGTTCAACACCCCAGGCCCACTGCCTAGAACAGGAGCTTCTGCCCTTGATTTAGGCATGCATCTGGCCGTCAGCGGCGCCTCCGGCAAGACCGGTTGGCGCGTGGTGCAGGAGGCCCTGGGCCGCGGCCACCGCGTCACCGCCCTCGTGCGGCCTGGCTCCGAGTTGCCCGAGGGCCTTGAGGGGGCTGTGGTGGTGCGGCTCAACCTGGCCGATGCCCCTGCCCTGGAGCAGGCGCTGCGGGGCTGTGATGCCCTGGTGATCGCCACCGGCGCGCGGCCCAGCATTGACCTGGCGGCTCCGCTGAAGGTGGATGCCTTTGGGGTGCGCCAGCAAATCCGCGCCTGCCAGGCGGTGGGCGTGCAGCGAGTGGTGCTGGTGAGTTCCCTCTGCGCCGGCCTTTGGCTGCACCCGCTCAACCTGTTCGGCTTGATTCTGGTGTGGAAGCGCCTGGGCGAACAGTGGCTGGCCCAGAGCGGGCTGGACTGGACCGTGATCCGCCCCGGCGGCCTCAAGGAGGCCGAGGACACCCTGGAGGCCCAGCAGGTGATCTACAGCGCCGCTGATCAGCAGCAGGAGGGCAGTATTCCCCGCCGTCTGGTGGCGCGGGTGTGCCTGGAGGCTCTTGAAACTCCAGCCAGCAGCGGCCGGATTGTGGAAATCACTAGTGGGGATCGCTCCCAGGAGCTGCCGGCTTCGAGCCTGGCGGCCTGGCTCTGAGGGCTGCCCTGGGGGCCGGCTCTGTGCCGGAGTGCGCACATAGCCGGGGCGATCGTTGCCGTTGCTGTGTTCCCGACCAATCAATGGGACTGGAATGCCTGGCAGGCCTGCCCCTTGATCCGTGTGTTGGTGCCTCGGGAACGGCGCTCGGGAGAAACCCGGGTGGCGGCCACCCCCGAAACCGTGAAACGCCTCAGCAGCCGAGGCTGCAGCGTGTGGCTGGAGCGAACCGCTGGCCAGGCGGCTGGCTACAGCGATGCGGCCTACGCCGAGGCGGGGGCTGAGCTGTTTGATGGCGACAGCGCTGAGGCGGAGGGGCTGTGGGCCGCCGCCGATGTGCTGCTCACCGTGCAGGCCCCGGAGCTGGGGGGGGTGACCCTCAAGTCTGGGGCCCTGCTACTGGGGCTGCTGGATCCCTTCCGCAACAGCGGCCTGATGGATCAGCTGGAGAGCCGGCAGGTGTCTGCGCTGGCTCTGGAGCTGCTGCCGCGCATCAGCCGCGCCCAGACCATGGATGCCCTCTCCTCCCAGGCCAACATCGCCGGCTACAAGGCGGTGCTGCTGGCGGCGGCGGCCCTGGATCGCTTCTTCCCGATGCTGATGACGGCGGCCGGCACCGTGCAGCCCGCCAAGGTGGTGGTGCTCGGGGCCGGCGTGGCGGGCCTGCAGGCGGTGGCCACGGCGCGCCGCCTCGGCGCCATGGTGAAGGTGAGTGATGTGCGCCCGGCGGCGCGGGAACAGGTGGAGTCGCTCGGGGGGCGCTTCATCGAGCCGCCCCAGCTGGAGGAGGCCCCCGGCGAAGTGGGCGGCTATGCCCGCGAGGCCGGCGCGGTGTTTCTGGAGGCCCAGCGCCAGTTGCTGGCGCCGCACCTGCAGGAGGCCGATGTGGTGATCACCACCGCCCAGGTGCCCGGCAAGCCGGCCCCGGTGTTGGTGACCCGCGAAATGTTGGCCCTGCTGCGCCCCGGTGCGGTGGTGGTGGATCTGGCGGTGGCCCAGGGCGGCAACTGCGCCGGCTCGGAGCCCGATGCGGAGGTGTTGCTCGACGGCGTGCGCCTGATCGGTGCCTCCAACCTGCCGGCCTCGGTGCCCCAGCACGCCAGTGCCCTCTATGCCCGCAACCTGGCGGCCCTGCTAGAGGTGCTGCTGAAGGACGGTGAACTGCAGCTTGATCCGGAGGATCCGCTGCTGGATCCCTGCTTGATCACCCACCAGGGCGTGTGCCGCCGCAACGACCTGCGGCCCGCACGCCAGGAGGTGGTGGCATGAGTGAAGCGCTCTGGGTGCTGTTGCTCGGCAGCCTGCTGGGCTTCGAGCTGATCGGCAAGGTGCCCCCCACCTTGCACACCCCCTTGATGAGTGGCGCCAATGCCATCAGCGGCATCACGCTGCTGGCGGCCCTGGCGCTGATCGCCCAGGCCCCCACCCCGGCGTTGCAGCTGGTGGGTGCGGTGGCCCTGGGCTTTGCACTGTTCAACGTTGTTGGAGGGTTCCTGGTGACGGACCGGATGCTGGCGATGTTCCGCCAACGGGGGAACGGCTGATGCTGCACCTCGCATTGGATCTGGGGGCCGTGCTGTTGCTGGCCCTGGGGCTCAAGGGCCTCTCGAAGGTGCGCACGGCCCGCACGGCCAACGGCCTGGCGGCGGTGGCCCTGGTGCTGGCGGTGCTGGGCCTGCTGCTGGAGCAGGGGCTCACGGGCTGGAGCTGGATGTTGTTGGGCCTGGCGGCCGGCGGCGGCGCCGGGGCCCTGGTGGCCTATCGGGTGCCGATGACCTCCATGCCCGAAGTGGTGGCCCTGTTCAACGGCTGCGGCGGCATGTCGTCGCTCCTGGTGGCCCTGG
>JBIIQU010000191.1:0-3378 GCA_044341905.1 Vulcanococcus sp.
TGCCTGGATGGCCTGCCGATCCGCGAGCTGGAACTGGAGGACCTGCGCCGCGCCATCGGCCTGGTGAGCCAGGAGGTGTTCCTGTTCCATGGAACCGTGGCCGAGAACATCGCCTACGGAAACGTTGATGCCTCCCGGGCCGCCATCGAACAAGCCTCCCAACAAGCTGAGGCGGCACGGTTCATCGAGGCACTGCCCCAGGGCTACGACACCGTTGTGGGTGAGCGGGGCCAGCGCCTCTCCGGTGGCCAGCGCCAGCGCATTGCCCTGGCCCGGGCCATCCTCAAGAATCCGCCGGTGCTGATCCTCGATGAGGCCACCGCCGCGGTGGACAACGAAACCGAAGCCGCCATCCAGCGCTCCCTGGATCTGATCACCGCCGACCGCACCACCCTGGTGATCGCCCATCGCCTCTCCACCGTGCGCCACGCCGATCGGATCGTGGTGATGGAGGAGGGCCGCATCGTGGAGAGTGGCCGCCATGAGCAGCTGATCAACAGCCAGGGGGCCTATGCCCGGCTCTGGCGCGTGCAGGCGGGCCTACGGGCAGGGGAAGCCCTCAGCCTCTGAGCCCCCCAGAGGGCCGAACCGGCCTGCCATGGCGAGAGATCCCTACCGGCTCACGCCCCGCTGCAGGCCCGCAGGCTCCATAGCGTTCAGGAACTGATTCCCCCGCCTGATTGCACCCATGGATGCGATCAATCCCTGCCCCGATGCCATCAGCTTTCGTGCCCTGGCCGCACTCCACCAGCACGCCCTAGTGGAGGCCGATGGGGCCAACCAGGAGCCCCTCAACGGGCCTGCTCTCAGGGAGCTGCAAGGCCTTCTGGAGCAGTATGGCCAGCTCAGCCAGCAGCTCCTCGCCGCACTGAACGCGCAAGCGCCAGCCCTCAAACAGCAGCGCAGCGCTAGGCAACTGATGGCCCTGGGTGCACTGCAGGCCCACCTCCACCTGGGCCTGCGGGCCCTCACCGCCAGCGAGGAGTGAGGCCCTCCCGCAGGCCCTCAACCTGGCGCTTTCAGCCTGGCCAGCCCAAAAACTGACCGTCGTCTAAGGCGCACAGTTCAGCAAGTCAAGAGGCATGAAATAAGTTTTGAGAATGAAGAGTCCCGCCCTGAAGCCCCCCGGGGGGCGTCGCCCCGACGCGCGGGGGCCTGTGCTGCTGGCCATCGCCGTGGGGCTCGGGGGAGGGCTGCTGCTGGCGGCACCGCTGACGGAGCTGCTCAAGGGCGATCTACTGGGTCAAACCCGCCAGATGGCGAACCCCTTCAGCGGCTGGACAGGTTTGGGGGACCGGGAAGTGGTGATCCTCGGCACCGACGTGGGCGGCGGCAATACCGATGTGATGTACACCCTGCGGGTGCAGGACGGTGTGAGCAAGCTCACCCAGGTGCCCCGCGACACCTACATCGATTCCAGCAGCTTTGGGCCACTCAAGGCCAATGCCCTCTATGCGATGGGGGGGCCTGAGGCCGTCAAAAGCGAACTCTCCAAGCACCTGGGTCGGCCCGTGGACCACCACATCCTGGTGAACCTGTCGGTGATCCGTCGCCTGGGGGATGCCTTGGGTGGCCTGGAGGTGGACGTCCCCAAAGCCATGTACTACGTGGACAACAGCCAGGGGCTCAGCATCGATCTCCAACCGGGTCGGCAACGTCTGCGGGGCCGCGATCTGGAGGGTTTCCTGCGCTTCCGGCACGATGAGATGGGCGACATCGGCCGACTCGATCGCCAAAAGCTGGTGCTCAAGGCCCTGTTTGAGCAGATCACCCGGCCCGAAAATCTGGTGCGCCTGCCGGCCCTGCTGGCCGCTGCAGGCAAGGACCTCAAGACCGACCTGGGGCCGATGGAGATCGGCGGTCTGATCACCGCCATGGGGGGCACTCAATTGAACACTGAACGGCTAGGGGGCCGGCCTTTCATGCGTGATGGCATCTCCTACTGGGAGGCGGAGTGGCCGGTGGCGGCCGGAGCGGCCGCCGCCAGCGGCGGTGGCGAGCGCTACAAGTTCCTGTTCTGATCCCGATAGGCCCCTGGCACCAGCACCAGGAACAGCCACCACCACACCAACACCCCCAGGGCTACCGGCGCCGTGATCCACCAGAGCCGCAACAGCCACCAGGAACCCGCCACGGCTGTACTTCCCGTCAGCAGGATCGACCAGGGCTGACACCACCAGGGTTTCTCGGCCCACAGGCTCCCTGGCGTTGCCGTTGGATCGGGCTCAGCCATGGGGCGGTCCTCCGTTGTGATGGCCGTTGCCGTGCTGGGACAGCACCACCAGAGCCAGCAGCAACGCCACCGCAGCCAGCAGCGGTGTGGAGGCGGCCACCGTGACCCCCAAGGCTGCCGTGAACCAGATCGAGGCGGCACTGGTGAGGCCATGCACCTGGGGGGTGCTGTGGCCGCGGCGGCCGGAGCGATCCACCAGGATTTCGCCGGCCCCGAGGAAGCCGATACCGGTGGCGACCCCCTGAATCACCCGACTGCGCGCCTCGGGATCAGGACCGGCCGCCAGCACCATCAAGCAAGCGCTGAGCCCCACGAGCACATGCACACGCACGCGATTGGGCTGGGGCTCACTGAAGTGCTGAGCACGGTTGTAGCCCACGGCCATGCCACACAACACGGCCAGGCCCATGCGCAGCAGAGCCTCCAAATCAACCGTGATCGCCGGCACCCAGCTCACGACTGGCGGACGCGGCGTGACGGATCCCCATAAGCTCCTGGCAGCTGATCGTTGCCGCGGCCCGTGCAGAACCTGTTGCTGCGCAACAGCCTGAAGTTGTTCGTGGCCGTGTTCATCACTGCGGCAATCGCCTCCTGGACTGAGCGCATTCAGTTTCTCTGGTATCCGCTGATGGCGGTGGTGATCGTTGTGGACGACAACGACGACCACACCATTCAGGCCGCCACCAGTCGCATCCTCGGCACGGTGATGGGGGGCCTGATCACCTTCCTGGTGCACACCATCCTGAGCGGCTGGATCGGCGTACTGGTGTCGTTGCTGCTGATGATTCCGGTGCTGCAGCTGCTGGGCTGGCAGAGCGCCCTAGGCACCGCCGGGCTCACCAGCGTGATGTTTCTGATGCTTCCCAGCCATGCGGCCCTGAACTGGGATTACGTGTTCAACCGCGGCCTCGACACCGTGGTGGGCTGCGTGGTGGCCCTCGGGGTTGGCCTGCTCTTCTGGCCGCGCAGCAGCACCAACGAACTGCAAGCCGCCGATCGCCGCCTGCGAACCCTGCTACAGACCCAGCTACAGGCCTACGGCGACTGGCTCGAGCAACGCGGATCCCGGCCCCAGCCGCTCGATCCGGCGCCGCTCAGCAACGACCTCCAGCGCATGGAGCAACTGGTGAACCGGGAGCGCAGCG
>JBIIQU010000192.1:0-3370 GCA_044341905.1 Vulcanococcus sp.
CTTTCCAGAAGCCGAAGGTGTCCGCACTGCGTTCCTTCACGGGTTTGCCCCGCTCCAGCAATAGGGGGCGGTAGCCCATCTGGGCCAGCACCAGGGCGCAGAAATAGCCGCAGGGGCCAGCGCCGATCACCACCGGCCGTGGGATGGCGCCGTGGGCGATGCCGGCTGGGGCCCTGGCCACGAACTGGTAGCTGGTGTTGGGCGCTGGCTGCAGGTGGGGATCCTTGCGGAAGCGTTGCAGCAGCTTCTGCTCCAGGGCAGGCTCCAGCTCGATCTCCACGCTGTAGGTGAGCTGGATGTGGGCCTTCTTGCGGGCATCCACACTGCGTTTCACCACCCGCTGGCTGAGCAGGGCCTCCGGTGCCAGCTTCAGGCGTCGGCAGATGCTGGCCGTGAGGTCGGCCTCGCCGTGCTCGAGGGGCAGCTTCAGTTCGTTCAGCCGCAGCACCCCGCCTCTCCCTTGCCCTGGTTTGTATTTCAGCACCGCAAGAGCAGGGCGCGGATGTCGAAGGATGGCGAGTCCGCCCTGCCCCCGGTTGAGGCTGTCAGGGTGGGCGCATTCAGGGCCCCTGTGGCATGTCGCTCACCCACTGCCCCCTGTGCGTTGGTTTAGCCGTGTTGTGCGTGGTGCGCAGCGCTGCCCATGGGGTGATGGTCTGGCAGTTGCTGCGCCAGGAGCCCCAGGCGGCACTTCGGTTGCAGGGGGCCTAGGGTCCGGCCCCATCCCCCGATTCGGCTGCCATGGCCTTGCACGCCACCTATTTCGGTGCCAATGGCTGGCTGCTGGAGTTCGACGGCCTGCGGGTGCTGTTGGACCCCTGGCTCACCGGCAGCCTCTGCTTCCCACCAGGGCCCTGGTTCTTTCAGGGGGACTTGCCCCGCCCCTGGCCCGTGCCGGAGCAGCTGGATCTGCTGCTGCTCACCCAGGGGCTGCCCGATCACACCCACCCCGCCACCCTGGCCTTGCTCCCTAAGGATCTGCCGGTGGTGGCCTCCACCACAGCCGCCGCCAAGGTGCGCGAGTTGGGCTTCCGTGCGGTCACGGCCCTGCGTCCGGGGCAGCAGCACCAGGTGGGTGAGCTGGAGATCACCGCCACGGCCGGTGCTCCGGTGCCCCAGGTGGAGAACGGTTACCTGCTGCAGCACCCCGGCGGCCGTCTCTATCTGGAACCCCACGGTTTCCTCCCTGCCGATCTCCAGGCCCAACCGCTCGATGCGGTGATCACCCCGGTGGTGGATCTCGGCCTGCCGGTGGCCGGTGCCTTTGTGAAGGGCCGCCGGGTGCTGCCCCAGCTGCTCTCGCGCTTCTCCCCCCGCACGGTGTTGGCCAGCACGGCCGGGGGGGATGTGGCCTTCACGGGGCTGCTCACCAAGCTGCTGTGGCAGGAGGGCAGTCCGCTGGAAGCCCAGGAGCTGGTGGAGGGCGGGCCCACTCGCCTGATCGATCCGGTGCCGGGGGAGCGCTACGCCCTGGCGATCACCCCAGCGCCTGCTCTATAGCCGCCACGGCGATCCGGGTCTGAATCACTGCGTCGGGGTTGAGGCTGATGGAATCAATGCCCTCGCGCACCAGGAATTCGGCGAATTCGGGGTGATCGCTGGGGGCCTGGCCGCAGATGCCGATCTTGCGCCCGCAGCGCCTGGCGGTGTGGATCGCCATCCGGATCATCTCCTTCACGGTGGGGTGGCGTTCATCGAACAGCTGGGCTATCAGAGCGGAGTCGCGATCCAGTCCCAGGGTGAGCTGGGTGAGGTCGTTGGAGCCGATCGAGAAGCCATCAAAGCGCTCGGCAAAGGCCTCCGCGCCGATCACATTGCTGGGGAGCTCGCACATCACGTACACCTGCAGGCCGTCGCTGCCGCGCACCAGCCCGTGGCGCGCCATCTCCGCCAGCACCTTGTCTCCCTCCTCGGGGGTGCGGCAGAAGGGCACCATCGGAATCACGTTGCTCAGCCCCATCTGGTTGCGCACCCGCTTGAGGGCCTGGCATTCGAGGCCGAAGGCCTCGCGGAAGGCGGGGGCGTAGTAGCGGGAGGCCCCGCGCCAGCCGAGCATCGGGTTCTCTTCGCTGGGCTCGAAGCTGCGGCCGCCCAGCAGGTTGGCGTATTCGTTGCTCTTGAAATCCGAGAAGCGCAGGATCACTGGCCGGGGATAAAAGGCCGCCGCAATGCGGCCCATCCCCTGGGCGAGCAGATCCACGTAGTAGTCCGCCGGGGTGGCGTAATCAGCCGTGAGCGCGGCGATGGCCTGGCGTTCAGCGGCGTCGCACACCCGCTCCGGCTGCAGCAGGGCCATCGGGTGCACCCGGATGTGGTTCGCGATGATGAACTCCAGCCGGGCCAGCCCCACGCCATCGCAGGGAATGGCCGCCAGGTTGAAGGCCTGCTCCGGGTTGCCCACGTTCATCAGGATCTGGGTGCGGGTACTGGGGAGATCGCCCAACTCCTGCTCCACCAGCTGAAAGGGAACCGCCCCGCGGTACACCCGGCCCTCATCGCCCTCGCAGCAGCTGGCGGTGATCCATTCGCCATCGGTGATGCGCTGGGTGGCATCCCCCGTTCCCACGATCGCGGTGATGCCCATCTCGCGGGCGATGATCGCGGCGTGGCAAGTGCGGCCGCCCTGGTTGGTGATCACGCCGCTGGCGATCTTCAGGATGGGCTCCCAATCGGGATCGGTGCGCTCAGTCACAAGCAGATCCCCCTTGGCGAAGCGCTGGATCTCGCTGGGGCTCTGGATGATCCGGGCCCGGCCGCTGCTCACCGAGGCGCCGATGGCTCGGCCGCTGCAGAGCAGCTCGGCGTTGTGGGGCGTCAGGTGCCAGTTGCGCAGCAGCGAGGCGCTGCGGCGTGATTCCACCGTCTCCGGCCGCGCTTGCAGGATGAACAGCTCACCGCTCTCGCCGTCTTTGGCCCATTCGATGTCCATCGGGGTGGGTTGGCCGCGGCGGGTGCTGTAGTGCCGCTCGATCGCGATGGCCCAGCGCGCGAGCTGCAGGGCCTCTGCATCGCTGATGGCGAAGCATCGGCGCTCGGGCTCCGGCACGTCGAGGGTGCAGGTGGAGGCCCCGTCGCCCTCGCCGACCACCATGCGGATCGCCTTGCTACCGAGCCGTTTGCTCAGGATCGGCGCAAAGCCCTCGGCGAGGGTGGGTTTGAAAATCAGGTATTCGTCGGGGTTCACTGCCCCCTGCACCACGGTTTCCCCCAGGCCGTAGGCGGCGGTGAGCAGCACGGCCTCGCGGAAGCCGGTCTCGGTGTCGATGCTGAACATCACCCCGGAGGCGGCCAGATCCGAACGCACCATGGGCTGCACGCCGATGGACAGAGCCAGCTCGACGTGGTTAAAGCCGTTGATCTGCCGGTAGGA
>JBIIQU010000193.1:0-3367 GCA_044341905.1 Vulcanococcus sp.
AGAACCGCGCTACCGAGCCCGAGGCGACATGCTCCGCACCGGTTGGCCCATCACCGACAGCGCCACCTTCCACGCCTGGCTGAAGGAGATGCTGTCCCCCAGCCAGATCGACCAGTTCCTGAAGACTAAGGACTTCGATGGCTCCCACGCGTTTCCGTTCGTGCGGGTGCGCATCAACCTGATGGACTCGCTGCGGGGGCCAGCGATGGTGCTGCGCCTGATCCCCCAGACGATCGCCAGCCTCGATGAGCTGGGGCTACCGGCCGTGCTGCGGGAGCTATGTGAACGCCCCAAGGGCCTGGTGCTGGTGACTGGTCCCACCGGCTCGGGCAAGAGCACCACCCTGGCCGCCATGATCGACTGGATCAACAGCACCATGCAGCGGCACATCCTCACGATTGAGGATCCCGTGGAGTTCGTGCACCAGAGCCGGGAGTCGTTGATCCGCCACCGGGAGGTGGGGCAACACACCCGCCAATTCCACAGCGCCCTGCGGGCAGCCCTGCGGGAAGACCCCGACGTGATCCTGATCGGGGAGATCCGCGACCAGGACACCCTGGCCACAGCCCTGGAGGCCTCTCAGACGGGTCACCTGGTGTTCGGCACCCTGCACACCAACTCAGCTGTGCGCACGGTGGAGCGCATCCTCGGGATGTTCCCCCCCGCCGAGCAGCCGCCGGTGCGGCGGGCCGTGGCGGAGTCGCTGCTCGGGGTGATCGCCCAGGGGCTGCTGAAAACAACGGACGGCAAGCGGGCTGCCTTCCACGACATCCTGATCAACACGGACGCCTGCCGCGATTACATCCAGCGGGGCGAACTCGAGGAGATCGAACAGATCATGGAGCGCAGCGGCTTCGATGGCATGCAGACCGCCAACCAGGCCCTGCTGCAGCTGGTGGAGGACGACCGCGTCAGCGCTGGCGATGCCCTCGCCCAGAGCCTCAAGCCCAACGAACTAGCCCAGGCCCTCCGGGGCAAAGCCTGAGGGCCGGATCGGCGGGGGTCAGTGGGCAGCGCTGAGATCGCCCAGCAGACGCACCACTAGCAGCACACCAAGGCCGACCGACAGACCCAGCATGGCCATCCGGCCATTCCAGATCTCAGCCTGGGGAGTGAAGCCCCGCTTCCACTGATTGATCTCGTCGGGCCCGGCCTCGACCGTGTCCCGGGATTGGGCGGTGGCCATCGCAACTGCCTTTGAGTCTCAAGAGCCTAGGAAGATCAGAAGGGGGCCTGAGGCCCATAGAGCAGAACTGCCTCCTCGAGGGCCAAGCGCGGCGCCACCGCCAGCCGACCATCACTGCGGCCGCCGGCCAGCAGCCGCTGCTCCGCCGCCACGCCGATCATGGCGGCGTTGTCGGTGCAGTAGGCCAGCGGGGCCACCCGCCACTCCAGGCCCAAGGCGGCGCAGCGCTGGGCCATGCACGCGCGCAGCCGCCGATTGGCCGCCACACCGCCCACCATCACCAGGGTGCCAAGGCCCTGATCACGGGCACAGCGGGTGGTGCGCTCCACCAACACATCCGCCACCACCTGCTCAAAGCTGGCGGCCACATCCGCTAGGGGGAAGGGTGCCGTGCCGCCCGGGCCACCGGCGGCCTGTTCCTCGGCCCTGAGCTGCGTCACCAGGCGCAGCACGGCCGTTTTCAGGCCACTGAAGCTGAAGTCGTAGGGGTGAAAGCCCCCTTCGGGCCGCGACACACGGCCCTTGGGCAATGGGAAGCGCCGGGGATCGCCCCCCGCTGCCGCCACCTGAATCGCAGGCCCACCGGGATAACCCAGCTGCAACAGCCGCGCCACCTTGTCGAAGGCCTCGCCAGCGGCATCATCGCGGCTACGGGCCAGGCGCCGGTAAGCCCCAGGACCGTCCACCCGGATCATCTCGGTGTGGCCGCCGCTCACCAACAACACCAGGTAAGGCCCCTCCGGCAGGGGGTCGCCCAGGTGCACCGAGCAGAGATGCCCCTCCAGGTGGTGCACGCCCAAAAAGGGCTTGCCATGCAGGCGGGCCAGGCTCCGCCCTGTAATGGAGCCCACCAACAGAGCCCCCACCAGGCCTGGAGCTGCAGTGGCCGCAATCGCATCGAGCTCGGCGTAGGCCACGCCGCTCTCGGTCATCACCTGCGCGATCAGGGCGGGCAGAGCTTCCACATGCCGCCGCGAGGCGATCTCCGGCACCACGCCGCCGAAGCGGGCGTGCTCCTCCACCTGGGAGGCCACAGCGCTCGCCAGCACCCGCTGATCCCGCACCACCGCAGCTGCGGACTCGTCACAACTTGTTTCGAGGGCCAGCAGTGTGGGCATCAGTTCTGGAGAGCTCCCTTACTGTCCGCAAGTGACATCCTGCCGTGCTGCAGGTGTCTACCCAGCACGCCATCCAGCACTGGACCCGATGCGCCGCCTCTTTGCCGTTCTGATTTCTGCCCTGCTGATCTTCGGCTTCGCCCCTGTGGCCAAAGCCGATGTGGCAGGTCTCACTCCCTGCGCTGAGAGCGCCCGCTTCCAACAGCGCGCCAGTGGAGCCACCACCGAGCAGGCCAAGGCCCGCTTCGAGATGTATAGCCAGGCCCTCTGTGGCGCCGACGGCCTGCCCCACCTGATCGTGGACGGCCGCTGGAGCCACGCCGGCGAGTTCATGATTCCCGGCATCGCCTTCCTCTACATCGCAGGCTGCATCGGCTGGGCTGGTCGTAACTACCTGAAGGCCATCCGCGGCGAGAAGGATGCAGCGATGAAGGAGATCCAGATCGATCTGCCCCTCGCCATCAAGAGCACCATTGCGGCGGCCACCTGGCCCATCGCCGCCTTTGGTGAACTCACCAGCGGCAAGTTGCTTGAGTCTGACGACAAGGTGACCGTGTCCCCCCGCTGATCGCGGCCCCACGCTCCCTCATTCAGGCCTTTCACCCCAGCCTTTTCCGATGAAGAAGTTTCTCACCACCGCCCCGGTTTTCGCCGCCATCTGGTTCACCGTGACCGCCGGCATCCTGATCGAATTCAACCGGTTCTTCCCTGATCTGCTCTTCCATCCGATGTGATCGGCATCGCCCTTCTTTGAGCGGCCCCCCGTGGGCCGCTTTTTTAATGGTCAGCCGGATCGAGCAGAACCAGCTCAGCCGAGCTGCATCAGCTGCTCCAGCTCGGCCAGGGCCATTTCGAGATCGCCGTTCACCAGCACCGCGTCAAATTCCCCCTCGGCAGCCAGCTCCACCCGAGCCCGCTCCAAGCGCTTGGCAATGGCCTCCTCACTGTCGGTGCCGCGGCCGCGGATCCGGCGCTCCAACTCCTCAAAGCTGGGGGGCTTGATGAAAATCTGAAACCCGGCCGGGAAGCTCTGGCGCACCTGGCGAGCGCCCTCCAGTTCGAT
>JBIIQU010000230.1:0-3043 GCA_044341905.1 Vulcanococcus sp.
GTGCTCAAGGACGCCCTGCAGGAGGCGGGCCAGATCTACGTGGAGCTCACCAAGCTGGGCGCCCCCATGGGCTACCTGGATGTGGGTGGCGGCCTGGGGATCGACTACGACGGCAGCCGCACCGCCACCGCCGCCTCCACCAACTACTCCCTGCAGAACTACGCCAACGACGTGGTGGCCACCGTGCGGGAGTGCTGCGAACCCCACGGCGTGGCGGTGCCCACCCTCGTGAGCGAGAGCGGCCGTGCCATCGCCAGCCACTTCTCCGTGCTGGTGTTCGATGTGCTCGGCACCGGTGGCGTTCCGGGCGCCATTCCAACGCCCACGCCAGACGAGCCGCTCACCGTTCGCAACCTGCGGGAAACGTTGGCCGGCATCACGGCGAATGAAGCCCACCAAGAGGCCAGCCTGGAGCGCCTGCAGGAAGCCTGGAACGACGCGATCAAATTCAAGGAGGATGCCCTTTCAGCCTTCCGCCTCGGCTATCTGGGCCTGCCGCAGCGGGCCATGGCCGAACAGCTCACCTGGGCCTGCGCGGAGGCGATCGTGGATCGGCTCCCCACCAACGGCCCGGTACCGGACGACCTCAAGGCCCTGCGGGCTGCTCTGGCCAGCACCTACTACGCCAACCTCTCGGTGTTCCGCTCCGCGCCCGACACCTGGGCCATTGAACAGCTGTTCCCCCTGATGCCGATCCACCGGCTCCAGGAAGAACCGAAACGGCTCGGCCACTTCGCCGACCTCACCTGCGATTCAGACGGCAAACTGGCGCGCTTCATCGGCGCGGGCCAGGCCAAACCGCTGCTGGAACTCCATGACGTGCGGGAGGGCGAGCCCTACCTGATCGGCATGTTTCTGGGGGGCGCCTACCAGGAGGTGATGGGCAACCTGCACAACCTGTTCGGCAGCACCAATGCCGTTCACATCCGCCTGGCGGCAGGAGGTGGCTATCAGGTGGACCACGTGGTGCGGGGCAACACCAACGCCCAGGTTCTGGAGGCGATGGAGCACAACCCCGAGCTGCTGCTGGAACGGCTGCGGGTGGCCAGCGAAACCGCGATCCAACGCGGCGACCTCAAGATCAGCGATGCCCGCCGCCTGATGGATCACCTGGAAACCAGCCTGCGGCAAACCACCTACCTGCAGGGCTAAGACCCTCCCAGGCAACAGCTGGGATGCTCCATCAGGGCATGGGCCACATCCCGCGGGGCCTCCTGCGGCTGCACCCAGGCGGTGCAGCGGACGTCGTCGCACCAGCCTTCCAGCTGCAGCCGGCTGCCCAGCAGCACCAATTGGAAGGTCCAGAGCTGACGGGATTGAATTTCAAAGGTGCTGGCCATGGCGCACCTCCTGCAGCAAGGGATACCTGAAGGGTTCCCACGCCGTTCGCCGGCGCCAGCCGCGGGGAGCGGTTCAGCAGCTGGCTGGGCTCAGGGCCGCCACCAACTCCTGCCGGGCGCCCTCCAGGGCCCCATCGAGGGCCGCGCCATCGCGCCCACCCGCCTGGGCCAGGTTGGGCCGGCCACCACCGCCGCCACCACAGCGCTTGGCCACGCCACCGATGAACTTGCCCGCCTGCTGCCCCTGGGCGATCACCGCCGGGCCAAAGGCCGCCACCAGCACCACCTTGGCCAGGTCGGCCGGATCCGGCAGACCCCCCAGCACCACCCCCGCACCGGCGCCGAGCTGATCGGCCAGGCCCTGGGCGGCACTTTGCAGGCCCGCACCCTCCACGCCATCGAGGCGCGCCACCAGCAGCTGGAAATCGCCTACCGCCACGGCCTGGCCGGCCAACGCCGCCGACTTGGCCAGGGCCAGCTCCTCCCGGGCCGTCGCCAGGGCCTTGCCGGTGGCCTTGAGCTCCTCCTGCAGCGCCGCAACCCGCTCCACGATCTCCGCCGGCTGGGCCTTGAAGCGCTCACCCAGCTGCTTCACCACGGCATCGCGCTCGTTGAGGTAGGCCAGCACCGCCGGGCCGGCCACCGCCTCAATCCGGCGGATCCCGGCGGCCACGCCGGATTCCGCCACGATCTTGAACAGGCCGATCTCGGCGGTGTTGGCCACGTGGGTGCCGCCGCAGAGCTCCATCGACACGCCCGGCACGTCCACAACCCGCACCACATCGGCGTACTTCTCGCCGAACATCGCCACGGCGCCGGCGGCCTTGGCCTGCTCGATCGCCATCTCCTGAACCTCGAGGGCGTGGGCATCGGCGATCCAGCCGTTGATCAGGGCCTCGATCTGCTCCAGCTCGCCTGGCGTCACAGCCCGGGGGCAGTGGAAGTCGAAGCGCAGGCGGTCGAAGTCCACCAGGGAACCGGCCTGGCCGATGCCTGGATCCACCACCTGCTTGAGGGCTGCCTGCAGCAGGTGGGTGGCCGTGTGATTGGCCTGGGCGCGGCGGCGGCAGGCGCGATCCACCTGGGCGTTCACGAGATCGCCGATGGCCAGGCTGCCGCGCTCCACCCGACCGGTGTGCACAAACACGCTGCGGTTGCGCGACACCGCCTCGATCGCCACGATCAGCCCAGCCCCATCGGCACCCTCGCCGCAGAGCACGCCCCGATCGCCCACCTGGCCGCCACCCTCGCCATAGAAGGGCGTGGTGTCGAGCACCAGTTGCACCGCGTCGCCGGCGCCAGCGCGCTCGGCCGGTTCACCGTTCACCACCAGGGCCAGCACGCAGCTGGGGTGCTCCAGCTGCTCGTAGCCCTTGAAGGCGGTGGCCTGGGCAGCCGCCGCCACCTGATCAATGGCCTCCTGCAGGGTGAGGTCGATGCTCACCGCCGCGGCCTTGGCCCGCTGGCGCTGGGCCTCCATGGCCACCTCAAAGCCGGCCAGATCCACCGTGAGGCCATGCTCCTCGGCGATCTCCTCGGTGAGCTCCAGGGGGAAGCCGTAGGTGTCGTAGAGCTCGAAGGCCTGCTCACCACTGATCTGCTTGGGCTTGGCCGCCAGCACCTCGGCCAGCAGCTTCTCGCCCCGCTCCAGGGTTTCCAGGAAGCGGGCCTCCTCGCGGGCCAGTTCGGCCAGGATCACCTCG
>JBIIQU010000194.1:0-3364 GCA_044341905.1 Vulcanococcus sp.
ACGGCCTCAGGGGCCTCCGGCATCGGTCAACGCGATCGCGACCCATAGGATGATGCGGCTGCCGCAGGGTCGTTCAGGGCCCACCTGGCGCCTGTCACTCCCTGTCACCCGCCGGACAGACCATGCTCGCTCTCAAGATCTCGGTTTACTCAGTCGTTTTCTTCTTCATCGGGATCTTCGTGTTCGGCTTCCTGGCCAGCGATCCCAGCCGGACCCCCAGCCGCAAAGACCTCGAGGAGTGATCCCACTCCTGGCCGATCCAGAGGCCTGACGAACCGGCCCTGCCTCCCCAATCCAGGCGGGCATGCGTGGCAAGATCAACCCCGCTTGCGTCGCCTCGGTGCCCTCTCCTCAGCGCGTCAGCCGTGTGATCGCGGCGTTGGGGTCGGTAGCGATGTCGATGCAACAGGGTTTGGCCCTGGCAGAGCCAGAGCTGCCTGTGCCGGCATCGCCGAACGGCATGAATCAGCCGCCGAGGCCGAGGCTCACCCCGCCTACCCCCGAGCAGCAACCACCGCTGGATATCGAGCTCCGGGCAGATAGCCAGGGATTCGACCAACAACTCAACCGTTTTGTGGCGAGCGGCCGCGTCATGGCGCTGGTGGCCGGAGGCCGCTTGCTGGCCGACCGCTTGGAGTATGAGTTCACCACCCGCACGATCTACGCCAGCGGCAGTGTGCGGTTCCAGCGTGGTGAACAGTATGTCCAGGCCAGCAAACTGCGCTACAGCCTGATCGCCAGCACCGGGGAATTAGAGGATGTGTATGGCGTTCTCGATCTCGATACCACGAACAGTGATCTGGATCTAGCTCAACCGCCCTCGGCAGCGCTTGCACCGCTCAGTTACTGGAGCACACCAAGCCCGCTGGCCTCCAGCGAACCGCAATTCAGCACCGAGCCTCCAGCCCTGATCCAAGCCAATGGCAAGGCACAGGGGGCTGCGATCTCCAGCTGGGCCACCGGTACGGAACGAACCCAGGCCGCGCTCGAACAACAGCCCCTCGATCCACCCTCGCAGGGCGTCAAAGCGCTTGAGGCCCTCAGCTCCGCGACGCAGGCCATTCCATCCGGTGTGGCACCGATGGAGCCCCGCAGCGAGGACTGGCGGATGCCTCCCGTGGCCCTCTCCCCCGCCGCCCAGACCATGGCCTGCCCGCCACCGCTACCGGCCATCCCGGACTGGCATCCCTATCCGTGGGCGGCAACCCTGTGGGGCGGCCAGATGATCGACGCCAACTTCGGTGACACGTTCGTGTTCAACGGACGCCTGCGCCCGGAATACCTCCTGGGGGTGGGCCTCAACAAGCGGCTGATTGAGGCCGGACCGCTGGCACTGGAATTCGACTCCAACCTGATGGGTCACCACGCCTATACCCAGGCCGGTGGTGAATTCAACCAGGCCGTTCCTTTCGCCGATACTCCCGCACAGACCTTTGCTGAGATCACCGCCGGACTAGGCCTGCGCCTGTGGGTCCAACCCTGGCTCAGCCTCGGCTTTGTGGAGGGCGTGAGCCTGAACACATCGGTGAGCAACTACGAGAAGACCTACCGCGAGAACTACACAACCTTCCTGAACTACCTGGGCTTTGAGGTGGAGGCTCTGGTGTCGCCGGAATGGTCGGTGGTGGGACGCATCCACCACCGCTCCGGGGCCTACGGCACTTACAACGGCGTGAGTGAAGGCAGCAACGCTTACCTCATGGGCGTTCGCTACAGATTCGGGGAGGCGCCAGCCCAACGACTCACCGCCCGCATGCCCCCCCCCAGTGGCTGTCCCGATCCAGATCGCACCCGTCGTCAACCGGTGCGCCCCCTGGCCGAGCAGCTCAACAGCGTGGCATTCGGGCCATGGGATCCAACCACCCCACAAGAACCGCCCACAGCCGCCAAGCAGGCCAAAACCTTGACGCCACGGCAGCAAGAGCAGGAGCGCCAGCAGGCCATTGATGCCGCCGTGGATCAAAGGGTCAGCAATCTCGCCTACGTGCGCAGCCTGAAGTTGGAGCGCCGCCTCGGGGTCACCACCACCTACGCACAATCCAGCGAGGCCGAAACCTATGGCCAGGCCCAGCCACAGCAGATCCGCAGCCTCAACGCTGGCGGCCCCCAGAAATTGGTGGATGGAACAGTGAGTCGCTGGCGCTTCCAGGCCGCCAAACTCACCCTCACCCCCGATGGCTGGAGTGGTGATCGGGTGGCATTCACCAACGATCCCTACACCCCAGCCCAGTCGTGGCTGGATGCCGAAGGTGTGCTGGCCAAACAGCTGCCCGGTGGCGCCACCCAGATCCGCAGCCAGCGCAGCCGGCTGATTCTTGAGAACAGGCTGCCCCTGCCGATGCGGCGCAACCTGTTACTGGAGAAGGACAAAGATGTCGACAATCCCTGGGTCACGGCTGTTGATGGCGAAGACCGCGATGGTTTCTATGTGGGCCGCAATCTCAAACCCATCAAGATTGGACAGCACGGGGCCAAGCTCACGCTCCAACCCCAGTTCATGGTGCAGCGGGCCCTCAGCGGCACGACGGACAGCTATCCCCTCCCCGGCCAATCTGCCGGTGATCCCGGCAGCAGCCAGCCCACCCGCATTGGAGATCTGTTTGGCCTGGAGAGCAAGCTGAGGGGCAAGGTTCTGGGCTTCAGCAGTGATGCCACAGTGAGCATCTCCAGCTTTGACCCCAGCAACCTCACCAATGCGATCCGCAGCTGGGGGGATTTCGCCAAACCGATCAGCCTGCCGGGCATCGGCACGGTCACGAGCCGCCTGTTCGGGGCCTATCGCTACCGCACCTGGAACGGATCTCTAGGGGAACAGGATGTGTATTCCGCGCTAGGTGCCTCACTTGAGCAGGCCGGTGGGCTCCCAAACTGGGGATCGATCCGCCACAACTACTTCTGGCGCGCAGGCTTCGGCAGTTTCCAGGGCAATGAATTCGATAGCACCAACATCGCCGACTTCTGGCGAGCCAGCTTCTTTGGGGCGGTGAATAGCTCCGTGGCCCTCTGGACCGGCAAGCCGGCCGCCGTGAACGCCGAGGCCGCCACACGCAACACCCCAACGCCGATCGTGCCAGGGCTCAGCATCAACACCAATACCTCACTCAACCTGGCGTACTACGGCGATGGAACCAACCAGAACCTGCTGAGCATCTCCGGCGGTCCCTCCTTGACCCTGGGCCATTTCACCAAGAACTTTCTTGACTACACCGTCTTCACCGTGACCGGTGGCGGCACCCTGCGCCAGGGACAGAGCCCCTTCAGCTTTGACCGAGCTGTGGACCTCGCCACCATCGGCCTTGGCTGGACCCAACAACTGGCGGGCCCGCTGGTGTTCAGTGGTGGCCTGGGGCTCAACGTGGATCCC
>JBIIQU010000195.1:0-3356 GCA_044341905.1 Vulcanococcus sp.
TGGCTCCACCGCGGCGATCTGATCGGCCGGCAGCACCTTCAGATTGAGGGTGTAGGGCACATCGGCGAACGGTGAGCCCCGCAGGGTGGCGAACAGGGCGAACAGGATCGGCATCTGCACCAGCAGGGGCAGGCAGCCCGACAGGGGACTGCCGAACTCCTTCATGAGGGAGCCCAGCTCCTCCTGTTGCTTCTGGGGGTTGTTGGCGTACTTCGCCTTGATTTCTGCCTGGCGTTTCTGCATCACCGGCTGGGCGATGCGCATGCGGCGGGCACTGCGGATGGAGCCGGCGCTGAGGGGGAACAGCGCCAGACGGATCACCACCGTGAGGGCAATGATGGCCAGCCCGTAGCTCGGGACCAATCCGTAGAAGAAATCGAGGATCGGGAGCAGCAGGTTGTCGGAGATGTAGCCGATCACGGCGTGGTTACGTCAGAGGGGGTGGGTGTTGGGGGCCAGTGTGTCAGGCCGCGAAGCCGCTGTTGGCGGCCTTGGGGGTCTTGGTGGCGGTGCTGGCCGCCATGCGCTCCTGGATGTAGGCCTCGGCCTCGCGGTAGTTGGGCACCGCGCGCATCTCGAGCTTCATGCCGTCGTTGAGCACCAGCACCATGTCGCCCCAGAAGCCCAGGCCGCGGGCCACAGAGCGAACCTCACGAATCTGCTTGTACACCACCTGGGTGCGGTCGCGGCCGAGCCAGCCGCCGCTCACAGACACCCGGCGGCTGGTGATGGTGAACCGCAGCCACAGGGCCCGCACGATCGCCCCTACGGCGAAGGGAATCCCGATCAGGCTGAGGCCGAACAGCAGGTTGGTGATCAGATCACCCTTGGCGGGACCGCCCTCGTAGAAGACGTCCTCATTGATGCTCGCGCCGGGGGCGACCGGTCCGGAATTCGCCGCAGCAGTCATGGGCGCAGCCCTGCCTTCTCGAGGAGTTCAGAACATTCTCCCAGCAGAACCTCATCACTGGCGTCGGCGCTGCCGGGCTTGAGGGAGATCAGCAGCCAGGTGTTGGCCATCTGGGCCTGCCGTGCTGCTGTGGCGGCCACCAGGTGGCTGTGGAACAGCCGCCGCAATTGGTTGCGACGCACCGATTTCTTGCTCACCTTGGCACTCACCACCACACCCAGGCGGCAGCTCAGGGGGTTGGTGTCGCGCGGGTCGGGCTTGAGCAGGGACGGCTCGGCGGCCATGGTGCGGAGCACCATCCAGGTGCCGTGGAGCCGTCGGCCCTTCTGGTAGAGCCGATCGAACACAAAACGTCCCCGTAGCCTGTGTTCCCGGGGCAAAACCATGGATGGTTGGCTCGGGGTGGCGACGGGGACGTTGGCTGGACGGAGGGGCGAGGCGCAGCCCTTAGACGGCGAGACGAGCGCGCCCGCGCTTGCGGCGGGTGCGGATCACACGGCGGCCGGTGTGGCTGCGCATGCGAACGCGAAAGCCGGAGACCCGCTTGCGCTTGCGGCTGGTTCCTTCGAGGGTCCGTTTGGTCATGGCTCCAGCTCGGCTACGCCTTCAACATCGATCGCCCAACCTATCAGCTGGGGGTGGGGCCCAGGCCGCCAAGGGCTCAGTTGCTGGGCGGATCGATCTGGATCAGCCAGCTGCCCAGATAACCGGAGATGGGGATGTCTCCAGGGGCCTGGGCCAGGGCATTGAACTGATACATGCCCGCATTGAAGGGATTGAAGATGTTCAGGTAGATGCCGATGGTCTTGCCAACAGGGACAGGGGTTTCCGGGAAGATCTCAATGGCGGTCCGGTCCTGTGAGACCTCCACGACGGCTGGAATCTGCTTTTCGCAGCGGGTGCGGGCCAGCATGCCCCCTTCCTTCATGTAGCAGAGCTGCACGTACTTGGGATTGATATCCACGTCAAAGCTCTTGGGGATGCCCACCGTGAGTTTGAGGATGGCCGTTTTGCGGTCTTTGGGTTTCAGCAGCAGGTAGTACTCCGAGCGCTTCAGCCGAGCCGTGTCGGTCATGAAGTAGTAGAGCTTGCGGTAGTCCTTGGTGCTGTCCCAGCGGAACTCCATCAGGCCCGGGGTGCCCTGGGCGCGGGCTGGCGCCACTGGCGCCAAGGGGGTGAAGCTGGCAGCGAGGCCAGCCAGGCCGATGGCCGTGGCAGCTGTCGCTGCGCGAAGGAAAGACATGGGGGGTGTGGGAGGAGGGCTTAAGCCGTCAACGGATTCTCAGCAGGGGCCGAGGCCCGGGGACCCGCAGGTGGGCGGCAGCCCAGCTGGCAGTGGTGACCAGATGTGACTCAGCTGTTCTGACCAGCCAGGTCGGGTCGCAGTCTTGCGGCCTCGCGCAGGTAGGCATGGCGGGCCGGTTGCTGCTCCTGCATCCAGGCGTGGGCCAGCAGGCGAATGCAACGGGGCAGGTCGCCCTCCACAGCCATCTGCTGGCAGTCGAGCAGGGCCACGCCATCCCAGCCCGGACGGCGCCGGGCAATGGCGGCAGGGAAGCAGGCATTCAGATCGGCCGTCACCGAGAAGGTGATCGACAGCACCTGGCTGCCCTCCAGTCCGTTGCGCTCCACCAGGGCATCCAGCAGTTCAGCCACGGCCTCCGCGATGGCCTCGGCGCTGTTGGCGCTGGCCGTGGTGGCACCCCGGAGCGAGCGCAGGCTGCGGGGGCCGCTCATGGCCGGTAGAGCCACAGGGGTTGGCCGCTCCAGGCCAGCTCCAGGCTGAGGGCGGCACCGAGGCGGCCCAGTAGGGCCCGGCCCGGAATCAACCCCGCGAAGCGCTTGGGCGGCCTGCCGAAGGTGATCGGTCGCGTCTTTTCCTCGTCGAGATCCGCCAGGCGGGCGGCCAGGCGGCGGGCGGTGTCCTCGTCGCCCAGTGCATCCACGAGGCCCAGCTCCTTGGCTTGGGCACCGCTGAACACACGCCCATCGGCGAAGCTCCGCACCACCTCCTGGCTCAAGCCCCGGCCATCAGCCACGGCATCCACAAATTGGCTGTAGCTGGAATCGATCAGGCTTTGCAGCAGGTCGCGTTCGGCGGCCGTCAGGGCGCGATCCGGCGAGAGAATGTCTTTGTAGAGGCCGCTTTTCACGGTTTCAAAGCTGATCCCCACCCGCTCGAGCAGCCGCGAGAGGTTGTTGCCCCGCAGGATCACGCCGATGGAGCCGGTGATCGTGCCCGGGTTGGCCACGATCTGCTCGGCTGCCACGCCCACGTACACGCCCCCGGAGGCGGAGATGTTGCCGAAGCTCGCCACAACCCGGCAGCCCTTGCTGCGCAGCCGTGTGATGGCGGCGTGGATCTCCTGGCTGTCGCCCACGGTGCCGCCCGGGCTGTCGATGCGCAGCAGCAGGGCGGGGCATTCCCGCTGCTCCACCTCCCGCA
>JBIIQU010000196.1:0-3348 GCA_044341905.1 Vulcanococcus sp.
TGGTTGAGCACGCCCGGCTTCTGGGGGCGAACGCCATCGTCGGCACGCGCTACGACGGTTCCGACGTCACCAGTGGCAGTGGCGGCGCCACGGAGGTGCTCTGCTACGGCACGGCGGTGGTGGTGGGACCCCTTGAACCTGTCCAACCGGCGCGCCCGCCCTATTTGCCGACATGACCCCCCATGGCGTCGAGCCCGATCCCGGGCAATTGCGGGCCTTCACCGGCCAAGTCCATCAGCAGCTTCAGAGTTGGCGATTGCTGATCGCCACCACCCATCGCCCCTACGCCAATCTGCTGAGGATCCGGCTGAGCGAGCTTGATCCTCAGCCGCCGCATCTGCCGCAGCGCTTGTTGGCCGTCTGCGATTCAGCTGCTGCCGTGCGTGAGAAGCTGCCGGCCGAAGCGGGCGATGTGCTGCTCTTCATCGAGGAGTCCTTGAGCGACGGTTCGGTGCTGCCATTGGTGGAGGCGCTGCAGCGAAGCGTGAACCCACCCACCATCCTGATGGCGATGGCTGGCCCCTTGCAGCCGGCTCTGGTTCAGGCCGCCTGGCGGGCGGGGGTGCATGCCCTGGTCTGCAGTGATGACTTCGGCAGCGGTGAACTCGCCCGCGCTCTGGCCGCCATCAACCAGGGGGTGCGCTACTGCGGTCCAGCCTGCGAGCCTCTGTTGAGCAGCCAGGGGCCCGCAACCGACGCCCTCAGCCGGCGCGAGCTGGAAGTGTTGCCGCTGCTTGCCGAAGGTCTCACCAACCGCCAGATCGCCGCACGGCTTCAGATCGCGGAGGTGACGGCCCGCGATCATGTGCAGAAGATCCTCCACAAGCTGCAGGTGAGCGATCGGGCCGCAGCTGCTGCGTTGGCGGTGCGTCTGGGCCTGGCCCGCTGAACAACCCTTCAGCTGAAGGATGTGCCCGCCCCGGGACTGCCGGCACGGTGTTTCCAGTGAACGGAGACCGGCTCTTTGGAGAACCCTGTGACCAACACGCCGATCGTGGCGGCCTACTTCCCGGAGTGGGGCATCTATGGGCGGGATGTGCAGATCGCCGACGTGCCGGCGGATCGCCTCACTCACTTGATCTATGCCTTTGCCCGCATCGGCAGCGATGGGCGGATGGCGCTGTTCGACAGCTATGCCGCCACTGAAAAGCGCTTCACGGATCCGCAGGACGCCGTCGGTGGTGAGGCCGACAGCTGGTTCTACCCGGCAGAGGATCCCCGCAGCGGCCAGAGCGTCTGGGGCAACTTCAACCAGATCGCTGAATTGAAGGCCCTGCATCCTCATCTGCGCACCAGCATCGCGATCGGCGGCTGGACTTTGTCGGGCAACTTCTCAACCAGCCTCGACAGCGCCGCTGAGCGCGAGGTGTTTACCCAGTCCGTGGTGGACTTCCTGCGCACTTACACCATGTTCGACGGGGTCGATTTCGACTGGGAGTATCCCGGTGGCGGCGGCCTCGAGAGCAACGCCGCCTCGACTGCCGACGGCGCCAACTACGTTGCCACCTTGCAGCTGCTGCGCCAGAAGCTTGATGGCCTTGGCGGTGAGCTGGGCCGCCGCTACGAGATCTCGGTGGCCTCGGCTGCCGGGGTCGACAAGATCCCCGGCTTTCAGTTGAGCGAACTGAAGGAGTTTGTCGACTTCTTCAATGTGATGACCTACGACTTTCACGGCACTTGGGAGGCCTCAACCGGCCATCAGGCGCCACTGCGAGGAGATGCGATCGGCTACGACATCAGCACGGCGATCGATCGCTACCTGCAGGCCGGCGTTAATCCTTCGCAGATCGTGCTCGGTGCTCCCGCTTACACCCGCGCCTGGAAGGGGGTGCAATCCAGTCCAGACGACTACGGCTTGGTTGATTTCGGCTATGGCGACAGTGCCGCTGGGGCTGCCCCTGGCAGCTTTGAGGCCGGCGTCTATGACTACAAGGATGTGCTGGCCCAGCTGCGTGCCGGCGGTTGGCAATTGATCTGGGACGACAATGCTCAGGCTGCCTATCTCTGGAATGCAGCGCAGCAGATCTTCAGTTCGTTTGAGACTCCCGCCACCATTGCCCTCAAGAGTGCCTGGGCTCGTGAGAAGGGCCTCGGTGGTGTGATGTTCTGGGACCTCTCGAATGACGCGGTCGGTGATCCGGACAGCCTGGTTGAGGCGGCTGCCGACTTCTGGCTGGATGGCCGCAGCTTTGCTGAGATTGCTGCCGCGTCAGGGTTGCGCTTTGACGCGATCGTGGGTGGCAATGGTCAGTTTGACTTGGCCGATGTGCTGGAGGATCCAGCTAACGGCGGCCCCGCACTTCCAGTGGAGCTGCAAACCCAGCCGGTGATTCCCCAGCCGGTGCCAGTGGACCCACGGCTGCCCGCAAGCCCAGAAGTGACTACGCCTGTGGGCAGCGGCGGCATTGCTGTGGCGCTGCAGCTCAGCAGCCAGTGGAGCGGCGCCTTTGAGGGTCAGCTCCTGCTGACCAACTCCGGTGGGCAAGCCCTCAGCCAGTGGAGCGTCAGCTTCAACAGCCGTTATGAGTTGCGGGGCCTGTCCGACTTCACCATGCAGCAACGGCGCCAGGCCGATGGCACCTGGCAGGTGACCCTGAGCCCGCCCAGCTGGGGCACGACCCTGCAGCCGGGTACGACTGCCCGCTCTTACGTGCAGGGCCTGATCCCAGGAGGTGGGCAATTGTCCAGCCTCGATGCGGCTCTGGTGCTGACCGCTGCTGTCACGCAAGCCTCCAGCCAACCGGCCCCAGAGCCAGCACCGATCACGCCGGTGGATCCGATCACCGGTGGCGGTGGTGCCGGGGTGCCGGCCCCAACGGTCGATGTGCTGGTCGGCAGTGGCGACACGCGACTGCAGGCCCGCGGCGACCAGGCGGAGCAGTTTCGCCTCGGCTACGCCTGGGGCCGTCAGCTGACGATCGCAGGCTTTGATCCCACCCAGGATCGCCTCGATCTGCGGGGCTTCTGGGGCGAAGGTCAACAGGTCCGTGTGCTCGGCAGTGCCGAGGGCGTGCGCGTTGAGCTGCCTTTCAACCAACAGTGGGTTCTGCTCCCTGGGGTGACCTTGGAGCAGTGGGGAAGCCAGGCGTTGCAGGTCTGGGCGGGGTGAGGAGGGGCTGGAGTCAACCTGGCCGGCCTGCGCCGTAGCAGCCGAAGGCTCAGACGGCCATGCTGGCGGTCTCCGGACTGGTATGCCATTGCAGACCTGACCCATCTCAATGGGGCCAGCCCTACATGGGTGAGATCGGCCTGATGGGGGCCAAGGCCCGCCACGAGGGCGAGATGGTGGAGGCGGCGAAGATCTTCCTCGGTGGTTCCATGGGCGCCGATCCCCAGTTGGCAGAACTG